>WRKB01000207.1 GCA_009778295.1 Betaproteobacteria bacterium
CGCACAAAAGGAGTATTTTCATGTCGCATTCCCGGATGATGCGCTGTCTGCCCGGCACAAGGCCGGCAAAAGCCACAAAGCGGCGGGAACTTCTATCAACAGCCCCCAAAAAATGACCTCACCCATGGCTTTCAAGGCCGGATGATGCGCAAGGGCCAAAAGTCCCATGCTCGTCATCGCGGTCAGTGAGCCGACGAGCACTCCGCGTTCCAGCCCCATATCCATGCCGTGCGCGAGGTCGTGGGTGACCATGATGCCGTGATCAGCGGCCAGCCCCAACACAAGCGGCAACGCCGCCATGCCCGCCAGCGTCATGGGAGTCCCCGTGAAGGCCATCCACCCAAGGATGCAGGTAATGGAACACAACGGGGGCAAAGATGCAAGCAGGGTACGCCGGATGTCCCGGAAATACACGAAAAGCAACGAAAAACACGCAAGCCATGCCAGAGGTATGAGGCGTTCTTCCCGGGAAAACTGCTTCAGCAACGCCGTTTCCAATCCCCCCGGCGACAACGCCGTTCCATACGGGCGCAGTTCCGGAGGCAGGCAGGAGATATCCGCTTTCTTTTGCGTGAACAGCAGGATGCTGACCTTGTCGGGGCCTTGGGCCGCTTCGTACAAAAAGGTGTCGAGCAGCTCCCCCAGTCCGGCGGCACGGAGGAGTTCCGGCGTAAACGCGGCATCCGGCGGAGAAAGGAGCCGTTCAAAGGACGTGAACGCATCCCGGGTGAACCCGTATTTGCGGGCTGCTTCGCGGACGCGCAGCTTCAGCGCTTCCCCGTGTTCGCGAACGAAGGAAGACCAGCGTTCCAGATTTTCCCGGCGCTGCCGCGGCGCGGGCCAAATATCGGTTATGGTGCTTATGGCGTTGTCGGGATGTTGCTGACGCAGTATTGCCGTAATTTCGCGCGCCCTATCTAGGGCCGTCTCCCTGTCCTGCGCCCGCACCACCAGCATTTCCCTGTCCTGTGACCCCCAGACGGAACGCAACTGCAGAGCGTCCTGCCGCAACTGCTCCATATCCACACCCATTGCGCGGGGAGAGACGTCGAAACGTATAGTTGCGAAAAAAGCGCAGCACAGAGAGAAAAGCACAACGACACCGGCAATGGTACGCCGCGCATCTGGCCGACGAGGCTCCGAAACGTGCCGGGAGGATTGTATCACCGGTTTTGCGAACCAGGGGCATACGGGAGCAATGGTAACGGCAAGCACAAAACCGGCGCTGAGTATCAGCAGCGCAAAGCCCGCCAGCTGACGGAGCGCGGGAATACCCGAGAACAGCAGCGCCGTGAATCCCGCGGCATTGATCGCATAGCCCTGAAAAATCGGCACGGCCATCGTCTCCAGAACTTCGACAGGATCCCGGCCACTACGCAGGGCGAAATGCATATGGACGGCGTAGTCGTCGGCTATGCCCAGCACGGAAGCGCCAAATCCCAGAGCCAGACCGGAGAGTACGGGAAAAATCAGGGTCATGCCTCCGAGCGCCACGCTGATCGAGAACCAGGGCACAAGAAAAATCCATACGGCACCTTTCGAGCGTACCAGCAGCAGGTAGATGAGCGCAAAACCCGCCAGGGAAAATATGGCAATCTTCGTCACATCTTGTCCGATAGTTTGCGCATTGGCGGCGCTGTAGCGGTGGCCGCCGACGACCAGGCTTTGCATGCCTGGCTGCATATGCGCCCGTAGCGCTTCCTGCAGGCTGTCCATCAGGTGCGCCGCCGTCTGTACGTCATGGAGCGAATGCTTGGGGCGCAGCATGAGCAGAAGATGACTCCCGTCCCGGCTGACAGGATAGCCCAGCAGGGGATCCGGCAGGGCGTCCGCCTCCGGCATGGGCAGGCGGGACAAGAGTATGCGGCGGAACGCAAGCGGATCGCTCTGCAGCCATCCCGGAACCGCGGAACTGAGCAGGCCGCCCAGATTATCACGGGCGGCATGGATTGCTGCATCTATATATGCATCGCTTGTTGCGGAGGTCAGCAGCTCAAGAGCGGGCGCGTCCGTCAGGAAGGGCAACAGCGCAAGCAGCCTCCCCGGATCCGGCATGGCGAAAACTCCCGCGCGTTCAGCCAGATCGGGAGGCAATTCTTTCGCAACAGCGTCAGCCGTCTGTGCCAGGGCATAGCTCCCGTCGGGCCAGGTCGTGGAGAGGTCTACAAAGAGCAGACGCGAGGCCGGCGACATATCGAGGGCTTCCGCCATTTGCCGTATTTCAGGCGCATCATCCGGGAAAAAGGCCATGCTGCTGGTATCCGCCTGCATCCTTGTCATAACGACAAGCGCCATAACACCCCAGCAAAGCGCCGTCAGCAGGAAGCTTTGCCGTTTGTGCCTCCGGATCCAGACATGAACGCGCGCGACGAGGCTTTTCCCGGGGGCACTCCCGGCGGAAGACGCCGTCATTGAAAGCAACGCGCCGGGAGCGGCCGGTTGATTTGCGTATCGGTGAACATGATGCTCACCGTATCTCCATTGGGTTCAAAAAATGTCAACTGGCGCACACTGTCGAGCGCGGGGGCGAACACCGCTTCCAGCCTGGTAAAAAAAGACTGCCGGCGCGGATACAAAAGCAGGACGGGCAATTCCTTATCAGGGCGCTCCAGGCGGTATGCCTGTTGCAGCGCTTCGGCATCAATCCGGACCCAGTCCAGGATATGCCTGACAATGGCAGTGATCACCCTGGCTTCCTGGGGACCGGCTGTGCGTTTGTTGGAAGGCTGCGCTTCCCATAAGGCCCCCTGCCCGTTTTCGTAGACGAAGCCTGAAGGCGCCGGGCTTGTATAGGCCCACAGCAAACGTTCCCTGTGCGCGGAGGACGGCGCCGGGGAAGCTTGCCCCCCTGAGGGATCCGCTACGCGCGTCACACACATATAGCCTTGAGATGTCAATGGCTGCGCCAGAATGCCCAGTTTTTTCTCCTGTTGGAAGTCGGCGCTCAACGTTGCAATGTTTGCGCTATGGCGCGCGGCTTCCTGCAACAAAAGCAGCGCCTGCGGATCATGCTCTTCGGCCCTCGCCCCGGACACACCAAGGCAGGAGGGGCACATCGCCAGGATAATAACCAGCAGCAGGCAACGAGGCATCAACGCCCCTCCTTCAGCGGCGGCTCAGACATCTGCTGCCGCCCTTTTTTCGGGGATGAAGATTTTCAACTGCCCCGTCGCAAGCAGGGTATCCGCGCGGCGCACTTCACCTTCCAGCACGGTCACCGCACCCAGCGCGGCCACGATACACACGGAAACCGCCAATGTTTCACCAAGGCGGGCATCGCCATGCACGACAATATCCCGCAAACCCGCAAGATAACCGAAGGCCGCGGCCGGTTCTTCCGTGCGCCGGGCGAGCGCGCCGGCTCCAGCCGCAAAGCATTGGGCCATGAGCTCCGCATATGCCGCGCGCTCAAGCCGCCCATCAGGCAACAGAAAGGGGTTGCCTTCCCGCAGCTCGGCCGTGGCCCGCGCGCCCGCTTCGGAAAAGGCCTCCAGTCCGCTCAACAGCAACATGGGCGCACGGTGGGGCAACAGATCCGACAGGTCGTGCAACATGCCATCATCACTTCTTCTGAGCGATGTTCGCACGGATGGCCTTATCCAGATTATTGACCCAGTTATTGTAGTTGGGGTGTATGGAGAAGGTCCCGTCGCTTTTGGCCTTATAGCCCATATTGGAGCTGCTTTTGTAGTTGATGGAGTATGACTTCGCCGTATAGGGAATTGAGACCACAACGGTATGCTTGTTACGCACGATGTTCGTCGCTTCAATCGTATTCGCGTCCGTCTCGACCGCGCGCCAGTTTTTATCGGCGCAGCCTTTGAGAATGGCGTCGCGCATATCCTGGAGGGTAAAGTGCTCCTGAGCCATGGCCGCCCCCGAGCCCCCACTGGGGGTCGCCACGTTGGAAGTTTTGCGGCAGCCGACGGAAAGCATCAGCAAGGCAATCAGCAGCGTAAGTAAAAATCGCGTGTTCATACATCGTTCTCCGGTGTTGGGTTGTGTATCCGTTGCAAAAATTGTGTTCTGACATGACGCATCATAGCCCTGTGAGGCAAGAGCGCACCGGCGAAGTCCCGGGGGAATACCGGATCCAGAAATTCCATTTCTATGGGCGCGGGGGCGAATGCTTTGCTCCCCGGCGGAAAGATGCGGAAAGTATTCCGGATCAGCAGCGGCAGCACGGGGATCTGCGCCCGCACCGCCACACGGAAGGCCCCGCTGTGGAAACGCCCCAAAGAGCCATCCTGGCTGCGGCGTCCTTCGGGAAAAATGACCAGGGTGGCTCCTTCCTGCAAACGCCGCAGGCAAAGTTCCTCAAGCTCCCCGGCAGGCAGGCTTTCTGCGTCGATATAGCCCGCGCTGCGCATCGTCGGCGCGAAAAAAAACAACAACCTGTACGGCCAGCTTTTCGTGACCATGCAGACATTGGATTGACTTTGCGCTCCCAGAAGGTAAATATCAAGAAAAGACTGGTGGTTGGGAACGATAATGGCGCGAGGATAGCACACGGCCAGCCCGGGGTTGCGCATGCGAACAGGCAGCCACGGCCGCAGGAAAAAAAGCATGGTATACCCGTAAAACCAGATATACTTACGGTTTGCGTTACACATCGCTCTGGGCCAAAGCCTGTGCAGCACGGCAATCAGCAGGGTACAGGGCAGAATGAGGACGGTCCAGCAGATAAAAACAGCCGCTATCGCAATGCTGGATGCGATATGCTTATTGCTCTGCCCTGATTGTGCCCTCATCACGCAAGACGGCGATGAATGCATAGATATCCCCAAGCGTCTGTATCGTTGCGAGAGGTTCTTTATCATGCAGCTTGAAGTGAAACGACTTTTCCAGCACGATAACCATATCCACGATATCAAGGCTGTCCAGTCCGAGATCGTCTCGGATGCGCGCTTCCGGGGAAAGACGTTCCGGCTCCAGCTCAAATTCTTCAATAAGCGCCTTGTTCACTTTCTCTGCGATAACGTCATTGTTCATAGGGATCATCTTCATGGAAGGCATCGAGGATCATTGTGCAATTACAGCCGCCGAGCGCGAAACTGTTCTTGAGAACAGGCTTTTTTCCGAGCGTTGTCCGGCTTGTGAGATGCGTGATGTCACCGCATCGCTCATCCGGCTTTGTCAAATTCAAGGTCGGAATATATGCCGATTCGCGCAGCATTTCAACGCAAATAATGCTTTCAAGAGCGCCGCAGGCGGCCATGGTATGTCCCATATGCCCTTTCATGCTGCTGACCGGAACGCTCGAGCCGAAGACCTCCTCAATAGCCTGTCCTTCCGCGATATCGCCGTATTCCGTGGCTGTGGCGTGGGCATTGACGTAGCCAACGTCTTGCGGGGACAAGGATGCGTCATGCAACGCCCGCCGCATGCAGTCGGCTATGGCCCGCGCGTCCGGGTGCGCGATATTGGCGGGAGAGG
>WRKB01000208.1 GCA_009778295.1 Betaproteobacteria bacterium
CCGCGGACTGCAACCTGGAGGGCGAGACGGGCGTTCTGCTCCACGACCACAATGGTCATACCGTCCCGGTTCAGCTTCTTCAGGGTACGGAACAGGTCGTACATGAGCAGGGGGGAAAGGCCCATGGAGGGTTCGTCCAGCAGCAACAGACGACACCCGGTCATAAGGGCGCGCCCCACAGCGAGCATCTGCTGCTCACCGCCGGAGAGCGTGTCGCTACGCTGGGTGCGCCTCTCCGCCAAGCGGGGGAAGAGCTCAAAAACCCGATCCATATCCTTGGGCACGTTGGGATCGTTTTTACGCGACCAAGTGGGCAGGATGAGATTTTCCATCACGCTCAGGTTCCCGAAGATATGGCGGCCTTCGGGCACTAGAGCAATGCGCAGCCTGGCCACAACCTCATGGGGTTCGACAGCCAGCAACGACTGATCCTTGAAAAAAATATTCCCTTTGGTCAGCACAGGGGCCTCCGGCGGAAGCAGGCGCATGATGGCCTTCAGCGTAGTGGATTTTCCCGCGCCGTTCGCGCCGATGAGCGTGACGATCTCCCCCTCGTCCACATGGAACGAAAGGCCGTGGACAGCCTCGACCTTGCCGTAAGCGGCGAAAATGTTTTCAACGCGCAGCATCAGACCGCACCATCCCCCAGATAGGCCCCAATAACTTCAGGATTGGCCTGAATCTGTTCAGGGCTGCCCTCTGCGATAATTCTGCCAAAATCCAGTACCAGAATGCGTTCGCACAAAGACATGACCACTTGCATCTGGTGCTCGATCATCCAGATGCTGATGTTGAATTCGCTGTATATCCAACGTACGAGGCGGATAAGTCCGTCTACATCCGCTGAGTTCAAACCCGCAGCTGGCTCGTCCAGCAACAGGAGCCTGGGTTTGATAGCCAGGGCTCTGGCCAGTTCCACCCTGCGCTGTAAGCCATAAGGAAGATTTTTTGGAAATTCACCAGCGCAGGCTTTCAGATCCATGATCTCAAGTATTTCTTGGCTTTGCGCGTCCACACGGCGTTCGGTTTCGCTATAGCGCCGGGTGCGCGCCAGAACGTCCCACAGCGAATAGCCAAGCCAATAATGCTGCGCCAGCCGGATGTTATCCAGCACGCTCATGTCGTTCCACAGACGGATATTCTGGAACGTGCGCGCGATCCCGAGCGCTGTGACCCTATGGGGTTTGAGGCCGCGCGTGGATGCGCCGTTAAAACGTATTTCCCCCTCCGTGGGAACGTAAAAGCCGGAAACCAAGTTGAACACCGTGGTTTTGCCGGCCCCGTTGGGGCCGATAAGCCCGACGAACTCCCGCTCTTGCAGACGGAAATTAAAGTCCGCCAAGGCTTGCAGGCCGCCGAAGCGCTGGCTGAGATCCGCTATTTCCAGAAGCGCCATGCCGTTTTCCCGCTAATTGAAGGTATACCAACGCCTGAGGCGTGGAAAGACGTCCGAAAGCTCCCGGTTGCCCATGATGCCTTCCGGCCTGAACTGCATGAGCAGGATCAACAGCAGGGGAATGAGCACCCATTTCCAGATCTGGCTCAGGGCAAAGTCCGCCGGCAGCAGATGCACGGCGTGCAACAGCCCGTCCATGGCGGGAATGGCGAAGCGCAGGGCCTCAACCAGCAAAGTGAACACCACCGCCGCCAGTACGGAGCCGGAAAGGGAGGCCATGCCTCCAAGATAGACCATCACCAGCCCTTCGGTGGACTTGAGGATATTGAAAGCCTGGGCGTTCACATAGCCGAAGACATGTGCGGAGAGCGCGCCCGCCACGCCGGCTAAAGCCGAAGAAAACATAAACGCCGTTATCTTCACCCGATCGGTGTTCACGCCCATGATTTCAGCGGCCACCTCATTCTGGCATACGGCGGGAATGCCCTTGCCTCGAGTGGAAGTGACCAGCCGCCGCAGAAGGACAAGCGAAAAAATAGTGCCCACAATAACCCAGATGAGCATCCAGGGGATATCAAGCACATCCTGCATAGCGTTTATGGTGCGCTTCATGCCCGAAAGTCCGCGCGGCCCGCCGATAACGTCCACGTTTTCAATCAGGGAAATGATAATGTAGTTCGCGGCGATGGTGATAATGGCCAGGTAATCCCCCCGGGTACGCAAGGAGGGCAGAGCGACCAGCAGGCCAAAAAGCGCGGCGGCAAAACCCGAAGCCAGCAAGATGAGAGGGAAGCACCAAGGCGCGAGTGCGGGCGGCAACAGCGCAGCCCCGAGAATTTTGTTGGAACTGAAACAGATCACCGAAAGCACGGAACCCACATACGCGCCCACGCACATAAATCCCCCGTGACCACAGGAGAATTCGCCCATGTAGCCGTTGACCAAATTCAGACTGGAGGCGAATATGATGTTAATGCCCATAAGCATGAGCACCGTGAGTACGTAACTGTCCAGCATGTTTTGCCAAGTGAGCAGGACAAGCCCCAGGCAGGCCAGGACCAGCAGAATATTCAGTGTATAGCGCTGCACAGGCTGGACGCTTCCTTTACGTTCAGATTTTCGTCGTCTGGGCGATGCCGAAAATGCCCGTTGGCCGTCGCCACATGATCAGAAGCAGGATGCTGAAAGCAAAGAGGTCGCGGAACGTGGAAGGCAGGAAGGCCGCCACCATGATTTCCACGAAAGCCAGCAGGAATCCACCAACAAAGGCGCCGCGTATGTCGCCTATGCCCCCCACCACGGCCGCGATAAAAGCCTTCCAGCCCACCATGGCGCCCATGTAGGGGTCAAGCATCGGGTACGACATGGCAAAGAGCATGCCGCCAAGCCCGGCGATGCCGGAACCCATCATAAACGTGAAGACGATAACGCGATCGAGGGGTATGCCCATAAGAGGCAGGGCGAACTTGTTCCAGGAGACCGCGCGCATGGCCATGCCTATCCGCGTGCGCGTCACGATGTACTGCAATACCACAAACACCAGCAAGGCCGTGAAGATGACCCCGATCTTCACGTTAGTCACCGCGATGCCGCCTATGGAATAAACCACTTTGTCCAGCATCTCCGGCAAGGTGCGGCGGCTTGCTCCCAGCAGCGCCAGGTTGCCGTTTTCCAGAATCAGGCCACACATGAGCGCAGTGATGACCACGTACAAACGGTGCGCCCCCTTGCGCCGCAAAGGACGGTAGGCGATGCGCTCCAGCGTGACCCCCACGCAGGAGGTCAAAAGCATGGTCAAGGGAATGGTCAGGGCCAACACCTGGATATGGCTGAGGCCGAGACCTTTCATGCCGAGAAGTCCGGTGGAGACGAAAAAGGCGATGTAGGCCCCCACCATGAAGATGTCGCCATGGGCGAAGTTGATTAGCAGCAGCACCCCATAGACCAAAGTATAGCCCAACGCGATCAGGGCGTAAAAGCTGCCCCACTGGAGTGCGTTCACAATGTTTTGCGCGAATACTTCCATAAAAATGTCCGCAGATGCAAAGATACGAAAATCGGGGGGAGCATCGGTCGCTCCCCCCCGGAAGGCGTCAGCCAGAGGTTACGGACAGACGGACTCTGCGAAGGTGAACTTGCCTTCGTCGCTGATTTTGACGATCACGGCACACTTGATGGGGTCATTATCCGCGTTGAAGCTCATTTTTCCGGTAATACCGTCAAAGGATTTGATGCCCGCCATATTGTCGCGGACAAGCTTGCGCATATTGACGACATCGGCATCCACATGGCCGGCGTTCTTGATGGCCTGAAGGATGATGCCCAGGGAATCCCAGGTCAAAGCTGCCACGTCATCCGGCTCATAGCCGTACTTGGCCTGATATTTGTCGATAAACGCCTTGGTGGCGCCCTTTGCCCCGGCGGCAGCATAGTGGGTGCTGAAGTACTGGCCCTTGCATCCGTCGCCGCACAGGTTCATGAGTTCTGCGGACCCCCAGGCGTCCGATCCCATGAAGGGGCCCTTGTAACCGAGGTCGCGCGCCTGCCTTATGATAGGCGCGGCAAAACTGTAATTTTCCGGCAAAAAGATAAAGTCGGGCTTTGCGGCGATGCTCTTGGTAATCTGGGCCGAAAAATCCTGATCCTTGGGGCCGTGCGATTCAAAGGCCACCACGGAACCCGCGCCGTGCTGCTTTTCCCATACTGCTTTGAAGTCGTCCGCCAACCCCTTGGAATAGTCATTGGAAATTTCGAAGAGTACGGCCGCTTTTTGGGCGTTAAAGGTTTTGGTGGCAAAATTCGCAACTACCGGAGCCTGGAAGGGATCGAGGAAGGCGGCGCGAAATACCCAGGGCCGGCCCTTGGTGGTGTCGGGATTGGTGGACCAGGGGGAAATCAGGGGAGTCTTATGCTCGTCGGCCACACCACCCGCAGGGACCGCCTGACGGGAGGACTGCGGCCCCACAAGGGCGATCACCTGATCGCGCTCAATAAGCTTCAGGGTCACCGTGACTGCCATTTCCGGTTTTGATTCGTTATCTTCATAAATAAATTCAAGTGGATATTTATTCCCGCCGACTTCCAGTCCGCCCTGACCGTTGATTTCTTCTTTCATCAATTCAGCGGCATAACGCGTTCCTTCGCCCACCTTGGGGATTTCTCCGGTCAGAGGAATGGGAAAGCCGATTTTGATGGTCTGGGCCGCCTGGGCGCCAACGCTCATCACAAGCACCAGAACCAGGGTAGCGATTATTTTTAGCCTCATAGATACCTCCTGAAGATATTTTGTGGGGGGGGGGAAGAAACACGTGCAAATTTTTCCATGAGGCAACCTAGCTCAAAAACAATCCGGATGCAATGCCGGGTCGGTTTTCGGAAAAGTCTTCTCAAAAAGCCCTTGATACGGACGGTTCTGTACATGTTCTCATGCGTCACTTCCCCCCCAGAAAAGCGACGAGGGCTTCCACAGTAGCATAGAGGTCGGCCTTGCTGGCCAGTTCGAAAGGACTGTGCATGGAAAGCAGCGGCGGTCCCATATCGATCGTGTCCATGCCATAGGCCGCCAGGAACAGCGCCACGGTGCCGCCGCCCCCCTGATCCACCTTGCCGCATTCGGCCATTTGCCAGGGGATATTTTGGGTGTTGAGCATGTTACGTATCCAGCCGACGTATTCCGCGTGCGCATCGTTCGCCCCGTACTTGCCGCGCGAGCCTGTGAATTTGGAAAAACAGGGGCCGTAGCCCATCAGGGCGGCGTTTTGCTTGTCGTGCAACTCCTGCCAGTCCGGATCGAGTCCTGCGGCTACATCAGCCGAAAGCGCCCGGCTGTTCAACAGACACTCGGACAAGCGCATGCGGGGTTGCCAGCTCGCGGCCAATTCTTCCAGGCAATACTCCAGAAAACGGGAATGCGCGCCTGTGGATCCTTGAGAACCTATTTCTTCCTTGTCCCACAGCACCAGGACAGAACCGTGGGAAGGCTGTGGGCTGCGCGCCAAAGCTTCCAGAGCGGCGAATGCGCAAATGCGGTCATCCTGGCCGTAGCCGCCGAGTAGAGCGCCGTCCAGTCCCACCGAACGAGCCGGACCGGCGGGTACGGCCTG
>WRKB01000209.1 GCA_009778295.1 Betaproteobacteria bacterium
GCCCCCCACAGGGAAGAAGCGTATCCGCCGCGGTCTGCCCCAGAACAAAATTTCCTCTCCATCGGCAAAGGTGCGAGTGTACTGTGGCACTGCGGCGCATACGTGCTGCCGACGATCATGTATCCAGGCGAGCTTCGACAGGAGGAATTCGCGTACTGCCATGTCGCTCACACGCAAAGGAACACTGATACGTATCTGTCCCGACGGCGACAGCACCCGTAGATAGATATTTTTAATCCGCTTGCGGACAAGCTCAATGCTGACGCCGTCCAGACTCAATTCCCGCATATTCATCGTACCGTATGGCAGTGCCGTTTGGTCAATTCACGCAGTAGAAGCTTGCGGGCGCCCGCTTCGGGAAATTCCCGGCCCATCCACAGACGGAATTGGGCTTGCGCCTGAGCAATGAACATGGCCAGCCCATCCTGCACCTGCCAGCCGACGGCTTCGGCTTCGGCCAGGAATCGTGTGTTCCGGGGGGTGTAGATCAGATCATAAGCCATGCGCGATTTTGCCCGCCGTCGTGTGAATGCCTCCGGCGGCAGGGGATTTTCCCCTTCGTGTTCACCATGCATGCCGAGCGGCGTGGCGTTAACGAATAGATCGGCCCCGTATGCGGCCCGATCCTCCCAGTTCGCGCACTGTACCCCAAACTCTTCAGCCAGTTTTTGCGCCCGCTCTTTATGGCGATTGCAGACAGCAATGCTGGACAGACCAAGTTCGCGCAGGCCCGCCAGTACGGCACGGGCAGCACCCCCAGCTCCCAATACCAACACGCTGGCAACATCATTTCCGCGCAAAGGCGCGACAAAGGCTTCCACATCGGTATTATCGCCACACAGCCTGCCGTTGTCCCAATATAAAGTATTGACCGCGCCGACCATGCGGGCGTGCGTCGTCAGGTTGTCCAGCAACGGTATGATTGCTTCTTTGTGGGGGATAGTCACGCTGACGCCCTGAACATTCAAGGTTCGTACCGCGCTGACGAAGTCAGGCATCTGCCCGGGATGCAACGGCCAAGACAGATATACGCCCGCGATGCCAGCCTGTTTCAAAGCCCAATTGTGCAGTATGGGGCTGAGGCTGTGATCCAACGGATACCCGGTAATTCCGTAGAGTTTCATGGAGGAAATCTCCTTTTGCTTACAAGTGTGCTTCGGACGCCGTCAGTATGGCACGGGCTAGCTCCACGTCTTGGGCGATGCGCAGGCGCAGTTCTTCGGGGCTGTTAAAACGCTGCTCGTCGCGCAGACGCTGGACAAAGGCAAGTTCGACGTCTTTTCCGTACAAATCGGGATGCGCATCAAGAATAAAGCTTTCAACAGTGAGTTCGTGCATGCCGAAGGTAGGCTTGACTCCCACATTGGTCACAACGGACCAAAGAGCGTCTTCGGCCAGCATCCGGCAGGCGTAGACGCCGCTCTTGGGCAGGATGTTCACAGGCATCGCAAGGTTGGCGGTAGGGAAGCCAAGTTCCGCACCGACCGCGCGACCATGTATCACCGAACCGGCAATGCTGTGAAAACGCCCCAAAAGCACGTGTGCTTCCCATACACGCCCGGCACGCAACAGATCTCGTACGCGGGTGGAACTAACGACCGCATCGCCTACGATAACAGGATCAAGCTGTTCCAGCACAAAACCGTATTTTTTACCGAGGGCGGCCAGCACGGCGGCGTTCCCGGCCCGTTTATTCCCCAGAGAAAAATCATACCCGACAACGAGTTCTCTGATATTCAGAGGAACAAGCGCCTCGCGCACAAATGCTTCAGGCGAAAGTGCCGCAAGGGCGGGGGTAAAGGGGAGTTCCAGGCACATATCTATGCCTTGATGCTGCAGAAGGCTGAGGCGTTGTTCACGGCTGACCAGCAAGGGGGGGGCATAAGCGGCTGCGAGTACTTTCAGCGGATGTGGCCAAAAGCTGACAAGCACGCAGGGCATACGGCGCTCTTTCGCTCTTTGCCGGGTACGGTCGAGCAGACGGCGATGCCCCATATGCAGGCCATCAAAGTTGCCGATGGTGACAACACTGCCTTCTTGCACAAAGGGGTGGGCTTCTGCGGCTGAATAAACGGTGATCATGCGTGTCAACGGTGACGGCGCGGGCTTATATCATACGCTCAAATATAAAATTATACATCTGGCGGATATCCAGCGCAAGTTTCAATGTGGCGCCTTTACGGGCAGATTCAGGCAGGTGTAAAAACGACGTCAGATGCCGGCTGACTTCGGAAAAGTCTGTATCACCACGCAAGTTAAGCATTTCCGCATATTGGCGGGAGCGTTCCACAAGCTGTCGCGCATTTTTGTCGCTTTTGGAATTACTCAGGCAATGTTCCAGATACCCTTCAAAAATCTGCTGGCCATCTCCCGGGAAAGAGCGTGTGAGCGCCAGCCGCCACAGGCCGGCAAAAAGCCCCTTGAGCTCCAGCAGCATCTGTCTGCGACGCATGATATGCATGGCGCCGATGCCGAGCTGCCTGAGTTTGGCATTAAAATTCCAGCTGCTTATAAGCGCCTGGAAGTTTGCGATCACTTCTTCATGCGTATAGACTGGGTTCATGCGTATTTTTCCTGTTCTCTTGCGCGCCGTCTGCGTCTTGACCGTTGTTTACGCACGGGGCCGCTTTCCGCCTCCGTCTGCTTCTGAACGCCCTGCGGCCCGGAGGTGGGAACGTGCAGGCTGTCCTGATAAAACGCATCAAGCAAAAGAGCCAGAAGCTGACTTTGTTCTTCCCCATCCGCCAGAGTGCGCACCAAAGGAGCAAAACGGGCCAGACGCTCTCTTTCCAATCCCGTGCTGCGCCGCAGGCGGCTTTCCAGCAAAGTCGTCAGACGCGCGCCGACCACCTGAGTCACAACGTCGTCATCCGGCGTGGGACGTTCGATAAGCGGAATTTTGTAAAACTGGGCGATACGCCGCAGTTCAAGCTTCTGCATCACATCGACCAAAGATATAACCGTGCCCGCAGCTCCGGCCCGGCCGGTGCGCCCCGCGCGATGGATATAGGACTCGCGGTCTTCCGGCGGTTCGTAGAGAACGACATGGGAAAGCTCGGGGATGTCAATGCCGCGCGCGGCCACATCGGTCGCCACCAGGTAGCGTAGACGCCCTTCCCGTGTTTTTGCCAGTACAGCCTCGCGCCTGGACTGCGACAAGTCGGCGCATAGTTCGTCGGCGTTGTAGCCAAAACCCTGAAGCACGGCCGTCACATAATGTACATTGGCCTTGGTATTGCAGAAGATAATGGCCGAAGCCGGATTCTCCGTTTCCAGAATGCGCACCAGAGCCCTGTCCTTATCCATGGGGCGACATTCGTACAGGATATGTTCGCTTTCCGCCACATGCACCTGCTTGTGCGAAAGCGAGAGCATGGAAGGCTCATGTAGAAATTCGTCCGCAAGCTTCAACACATGCGGCGGATAAGTGGCGGAAAAAAAGCTGGTAAACACATGCCGTTTGGGCAGGTAGCGCTGCACTTCCTTCATGTCCGGATAAAAACCGATGGAAAGCATCCGGTCGGCTTCATCCAGCACCAATGCGTTCAACGCATCCAGAGTCATGGTACGCCGCAGCAGATGGTCCAGCACACGCCCGGGCGTACCTACCACGAGCTGTACGCCCTGACGAAGAGCCTCTATCTGTCTGCCGTAGCCGACGCCGCCGTAGACGGCCATTGCCGAGAGCGCGGTCCCAGCAGCCAGCGTATTGGCTTCATGCTCCACCTGCAGAGCCAATTCACGGGTGGGAACCAGCACCAGCGCCTGTACGGCGCGCTGTTCAGTCTTGATCCTGCCAATCAACGGCAGCAGATACGCGCCTGTTTTGCCGCTGCCGGTACGCGACTGCACCATAAGATCACGCCCGGCCAGAAGGTACGGCAAAGCATATGCCTGCACGGGCATAAGCAATGTCCATCCGGCATTGGCGCAGGCTGCACGCAAAGGAAGGGAAAGATCTTCCAACCTAAGAGGAAAGGGGGCGCTTCCCGGCCCGGACACGGACAACTCAGGCGCAGAAACGGCGAGAGCCTCAGCATCCGCATACTGCGTATCGTGGGGGGGCATGCATCTTCCTTGTGGATTTTTATCAAAAAGCTACAGCCATTATTGATAGCATACAAAGCCCCAAGCCCGCAACGCATGCCATATCAGGCTGCTGTACGGCTATCTGTGCGGATTGAGCTTGCTTTTCCCACGAAAATTGCGTTTCATGCGGCACGTGCGTTCGCCTTCTATGCGCGCTCACACAGCAGCGTGGAGTGGAATCATGAAATTTCCTTTGTCCACCGGCATCAAGCCGGACTTTACCAAGGGAGGGGGGCTTGTAGCTGCTATCGCTCAAGACGCCGAAACCCGTGAAGTGCTCATGCTCGCCTGGATGAATCAGGAAGCTTGGGAATGCACCCTGAAAACGGGCGAAGTGTACTATTACAGCCGCAGCCGCAAGTCGCTCTGGCACAAAGGCGGCACCTCCGGGCATGTGCAGAAGCTGAAAGGCGTCCGCATTGATTGTGACAGCGACGCGCTGGTGCTGCTTATCGAACAGATCGGCGGCGCGGCATGCCACGAAGGTTTCCGTTCCTGTTTTTTCCGCGAACTCACGGACGAAGGGGTTACGGTCTGTTGCCCCAAAGTCTTCGATCCCAGGGAGGTCTATAAATGAATCAGCCTGTTATCAAGCTCGGCGTTCCCAAAGGTTCGCTCGAAGAAGCCACACTTAGCCTTTTCGAACGCGCGGGCTGGAAAATACGTAAGCACCACCGCAACTATTTTCCGGATATCAACGACCCAGAAATTGCCGTCTCCCTCTGCCGGGCGCAAGAGATGGGCCGTTATGTGCACGACGGCATCATGGATGCGGGATTAACCGGTCGCGATTGGGTGCTGGAAACTGAAGCTGACGTGCATGAGGTCTCCGACCTTGTGTATTCCAAATCTTCCAACCGCCCGGCGCGCTGGGTACTCGCCGTAGCGGGCGATTCGCCCTACCACAAAGCCGAAGACCTCGCGGGCAGGCATATCGCCACGGAATTACAAGGCGTGACCCGCCGCTTTTTCGAAGAGCGCGGCATACAGGTCAAGGTCAGCCATTCCTGGGGAGCTACGGAAGCCAAAGTGGTCGAGGGACTTGCCGACGGCATTGTGGAAGTAACCGAAACCGGCACCACCATCCGTGCCCACGGTCTGCGCATTCTCTGCGACGTTATGGTCACCAATACCGTGCTTATCGCCAACAAGACCGCCTGGCAGGACCCGGTCAAGCGCCGCAAAATCGAACAGCTCGATCTGCTATTGCAGGGCGCTTTACGTGCCGAATCTCTGGTCTGCTTAAAAATGAACGCGCCGGCGGCGCGGCTTGACGAGATTCTTGCCTTGCTTCCGGCTCTTACTTCCCCCACAGTTGCATCCTTGCGCGATACCAAGTGGGCTTCCGTAGAAACGGTGGTCAATACTGATCTGGTACGCGATCTGATCCCCCGGCTGCGCACCGCCGGGGCTGAAGGAATTATCGAATTCGCCCTGAATAAGGTTGTATAGTCAGTATTCATGAGCGTAACAGATTTTCCCCGCGGCCTCGACCAGCC
>WRKB01000210.1 GCA_009778295.1 Betaproteobacteria bacterium
CTGGACGGCGAACAGAGCCATATCGTGCAAAGAGGCGACACGATCGCGAACATCGCCGCCCGCTACAAAGTCAGTCCCAAAAACCTCATTCAACGCAACAGGCTGGCCTCGCCAGATCTCATCGTGCAAGGCAAGGTACTGGTCATTCCGGCTTCCGGCGCGTCTCCGCGACAATCCCAGGCCGGCAAACGCTCCGCCGTAAAAGTAGAGGAGCAGGCAATCCTTCCCTCCTCCATTCCGGCCCCCATTCCGCCCAGGGCCAAAGTCCCGCAAGAGCCGCAACGCGAAAACGCGCCGCTTCCGGAGACCTCTCCTGCCGCGCTCCTGGACGGCGAACAGAGCCATATTGTGCAAAAAGGCGACACGATCGCGAACATCGCCGCCTGTTACGGAGTCAGTCCCAAAACCCTCATCCAGCGCAACAGGCTGTCCTCGCCAAATCTCATTGTGCGGGGCACGGTACTAATCATTCCGGCTTCCGGACGATAAAGGGGGCTTGCGCTTTCCCTACGGAGCGCATAGAAGATTTCATCATCGAAAAAAGGAGCATTTATTATGGCCTTGTATACCAAAGAAGAAGCCTTGGCCTATCATGCCCACCCCAGACACGGTAAGGTGGAAGTATTGCCCGTCAAACCCTGTGCTACCCAGAAAGACCTTTCCATGGCCTATTCCCCTGGGGTCGCCGAAGCATGCCGAGCCATCCACGCCAAGCCGGAGCTGGTCGATCTCTATACCGGCCGCGCCAACTTGGTAGCTGTCGTCTCCAACGGCACGGCGGTGCTCGGCCTCGGCGACATAGGCCCCAAAGCCGGCAAACCTGTTATGGAAGGCAAAGGCGTACTCTTCAAGATGTTCGCGGATATTGATGTCTATGACATCAACCTGGATGTGCGCGATCCTGATCAGCTCATCGCCATCGTCCAGGCGCTGGAGCCTACCTTCGGCGGCATCAACCTTGAAGATATCAAGGCTCCGGAATGCTTTTATATTGAAGAGACGCTTAAAAAAAAGATGGGGATTCCCGTCTTTCATGACGACCAGCACGGTACCGCAGTCATTTCCGGAGCAGGGCTTATCAACGCCTGCGAAATCACCAACCGCAAACTCAAAAACTGCAAGGTGGTCATCTCCGGCGCCGGAGCGGCGGCCATCGCCTGCGCCAACTTCTACGTGGCGCTCGGCATCGAACGCAAGGCCATCTTCATGTTCGACTCCAAGGGTCTGCTGCACAAGGGACGCAACGATCTCAACAAATACAAGGCCGCTTACGCACAAAGCAAAAATCTGACTCTGGCCGAAGCCATGAAGGGCGCGGATCTCTTTTTGGGCCTGTCTACAAAGGGCGTCATCAACAAAACTATGGTCAAAAGCATGGCTAAGGCCCCGATTATCTACGCCTGCGCCAATCCCGATCCGGAAATTTCCTATCCCGAAGCCAAGGCTGCCGCGCCCGACTGCATCATGGGCACAGGCCGCACAGACTTCCCCAACCAGGTTAATAACGTCTCCGGATTCCCCTTCCTGTTCCGCGGCGCGCTGGATGTAGGAGCTCCGGAAATCAACGAAGCCATGAAGATTGCCGCTGCCAAAGCTTTGGCCGAACTTGCCAAGCAACCCGTGCCGGCCGCGGTTTCCAAGGCCTATGGCGGGCAAAAGTTTTCCTACGGCCCGGACTATGTCACGCCCAAACCGCTTGATCCGCGCATTCTGGAGTGGGAGACCCCTGCCGTTGCCAAGGCCGCCATGGATTCCGGCATCGCCAAAAGACCCATTAAAGATATGGACGCCTACCGCAGGGAGCTGATCACCCGCGTCAAGGCCTGCCATGCCCGAGCGAACGCGTTGACAAAGAGCTACCAGAAGAAAAAATAAACACATGCAAGGTTTTTTTGAAGTTCTCGCGGTAGAGCAGGTGATCCGCCTGCTCACCGCGTTTTCTCCATTACCGCCGGAGCAGGCGGATCTGCTGGAAAGCGACGGCCGTATCCTGGCCGAAGATATCACCGCCAAAGAAGATTTGCCGCTTGCCGACCGCTCGGCCATGGACGGCTATGCCCTGCGTGCGGCGGATACCTTCGGCGCAACGGAGAGCAATCCGTCGTATTTGCATTGCGTGAAAAATTTTGACATTCAGACGCCTCCGGACATCGAACTCCAGCCAGGACAATGCGCAGGGATCGTGACCGGCGGCATTCTGCCCGCCGGAGCGGATGCGGTGGTCATGGTGGAATATACCTACGCCATGAGCGAAAGCATGGTGGAAATCCGCGTGCCTGTGGCGCCCGGCACCCATGTCATGCTACGGGGGGAAGACGTGCGGGCCGGCGGTCTGCTCTTGCCCGCCGGCACTCTGCTTCGACCGCAGGAAGTCGGCCTGATGGCCGCACTGGGAACATTGCGGGTTCCGGTACATAAACGTCCGCTGGTGGCGGTCATTTCCACGGGCGACGAACTAGTGGACGTCAGTGTCACTCCCAGAGCCGGGCAGGTGCGCGATGTCAACAGTTCCACGCTTGCCTGCCTCGTGCGCCGCGCCGGGGGAACACCCGTCCTACTCGGCCTGATACCTGACGAATTACACACCCTGAGTGCCCGATTAAGAGAAGCGCTTGAGACGGCGGATTGCATCCTGCTTTCCGGCGGCAGTTCCGTCGGCGTGCGCGATTTAACGGTCGGCGCTCTGCAAGCCATTGACGGCGCGCGCATCCTGTGCCATGGAGTGGCCCTTTCGCCGGGCAAGCCGCTCATCATCGCGGACGTGGGTGGAAAAGCCGTCTGGGGTCTGCCCGGACAGGTCACTTCCGCCCAGGTGGTGATGCTGGTGCTGGGGCAGGCTTTTATCCGCCATCTGCAAGGCTGGAAAAATCCCTTTGATCAAGCTCTCTGGCCAAAGCAAAAGGCTGTGCTGGCCAGAAATATCGCGTCACGTCAGGGGAGGGAAGATTATGTGCGGGTGCGTTTTGAGCAAGGTGAGGCAGGTGAATTACTGGCCGTGCCAATTCCAGGTATGTCTGGCCTGCTGCGATCCTTAACGGGCGCACACGGGCTGGTGCGCATCCCTGCCTCGCTGGAAGGATTGGAAACGCGCCAACAGGTCGATGTGCTGTTGTTCGAACCATGACCGGCACAGAAAAAAGCTTCGTCCAGTTCTGAGGATACTTTTGACAAAGGATCTCGTATACCGTGCTTGCAGCCTGCAAGGCCAGGTTATGCTGATAAATAATTTCAAGCCAAGCCTTATTGGCCGCCAGAATTAAAAATTCGGCAAAGTGGCTGGCCTCCTTGTCGTATCGGGTCGCCACCCGCCTGTTTTCTTTTAACCTGCCAATATAACGCTCGACGACATTACGCTCTTTACACATCTCCCGGTTTATCTCGGGACTACGGCATTACCGGAGGGGAATAATAGCCTAGCTCATGCGTCTTGAGCCTGCTTCGCGAACAGACTCGCCTTTCCAGGGATTATCGGCTATACTGGTAATCGTATGTACACCAGGGCGGAATATATCACCATGCTGTTTGTCGCCGGCATGGTGGGCATAGCGGAATATTTTCAGGTCAAGGAGATTATCTTCCCCGAAATAGCGGCGCTGGCCTTCGGGGCTTGGGTCATGGAGGAGCGTCCCTGGCACGGACCGGCCTGGACCATCTGGTTTTTACCGACTTTGGGCGCTGTTACGGGCGTCCTCATCATGCGGCTCGCACCGCACTCACTGCCCACCATGGTCGGTCTGGCCTTTCTGTTTATCCTGATCGAACTGAAGCTCTTCCGCTCGGCCATGTCCCCGTCATTTTCCGCAGCCATCCTGCCGATCATTACCGGCATAACAAGCTGGATCTATCCGGTATCCGTGTGCGTAACAGCCGCTATCGTCGCGGGGGCCGCGCTCTATCGCGAGAAAGGCAGGGTTGCCGCCATGGCAAAGAAGCCGCGCGCCGGGCACGCGACCATGCAGGCGGAAATGGCGCATTACGGGAAGCTGATCCTTTTTGTGGTGCTGGTGGCCGTTTTTGCCGTGAAGTCGAACTGGATTTTCGTCATGTCGCCGCCGCTCATTGTCGCTTTTGTGGAACTGACCGAGCCTTGCAGCATATTGCGAACCAAGTCCATGCCGCGTCTTTTGCTTCTCTTCACGCTGTCCGCCCTGGCGGGCATATTCTGGGTGGTTGTCGTGACGCAGACCTTTTCCTGGCCGTTATGGGCCGCCGCCGGACTTGCCGTGGCGTCGACGTTTCTGCTCGTGCGCATCCTTGGAATGGGCACTCCACCGGCATTTGCCCTGGCCCTTCTCCCGACGATTCTGCCCCGCGACATGCTCCCTCTGTACCCTGTACATGTCCTTATCGGGAGCTTTTTATTTATCGTTTTCACTCACCTGGGGTTCAAGCCGTCCTCTTCCGCAGAACGTGAATAGAGCGGGCATGTGTGATCCCCTCGGATAAGCCAGAAGAAAGGCAGAGCTGATCCGCGCCTATCGCGCCCTGCCCTCACTTTTTGCGTTTGACGGCGCATTGCTGCGCATCGGTTCTGTAGACTTGATCCTCAAGGGTGTAGCCTGAAACAACAATATCCGTTCCTCATCGCGCGCCTGTTCCGAAATCACGGTAAAACGCTGCTTTGGACTTGAAATGGGCATGCCGTCGGTTCGTCCCACAAAATACAGCGTTCCGGTAGAAACGATAGTGTTATTATAGCGCAGAGTGGTAACCTCCTCAAGATGCAGCCTATCCACCTGGATGGAACCCCACTCAATGCACTTGATGAAGGTCCGCTTATTCATGACGCGCCCGTCAACGTCAATATGAACATATCCTTCATCAAGCAGCTTGTGCAAAACAGAAACATCTCCCGTCATGACAGCTTCCACATACAGCGCCACGCCGCTTTGCGCACAAGCCCAGCCGGGCGCGACGAGAAGCAGGAACAGTGCCATGGAACACAGCGTATATTTGCGCATGGCGGCGGTCTCCCCATATGCGGCAAAGTAGTTATGGCTCAGTAGATATACAAAAATTCCGGCGAAGTCACCCGGGCATCCAGTTCAATGCCCAGCACATTCTCCAGCAGTTCGCGCAGGTGACTTCTCCTTCTGGGCTGCTCCAGGAGCGGAGTTTTGTATTCCACATGTGCCGCGGCGCGCAATTGGTCCAAGGTTTCCGCCTGACCGCCAAGGCCGTCGACAAGCCCCAGTTCCAGAGCTCTGGCCCCGGTCAGAATCCGCCCGTCAGCTATGGCCTGCACCTTTTCCGCGGGAAGCTTCCTGGCCTCGGCGACAAGCGTTACAAAACTTTTATGCATATCATCAATTATTGTCGCCAGATATTTACGTTCATCCTCGGTCATCGGACGGAAGGGAGTCCCCGCGTCTTTGTATTTGCCGGAGGTAATGCTTTCACGATGCAGCCCCAGTTTTTCCATCAACCCCTGGACTTGCGGTATTTCCATTTTGACGCCGATGGAGCCCGTGATTGTCGATGGCGTAGCCAGAACACGTTGCGCCGCCAACGCCACCATAAGGCCGCCTGAAGCGGCCACGCTGCCCATGGAAGCATAGACCGGCTTTTTAGCGGCCAAACGCTTGAGCGCATCG
>WRKB01000211.1 GCA_009778295.1 Betaproteobacteria bacterium
GATTCACTCATGGCGGTGCGTACATCGGCAAAGTCCAAATTGATAAGACCGTCCTCCATAATCACGTCGGAGATCCCTTTAACGGCACAATACAGGATGTCGTTCGCCTTCTTGAGCATTTCCGCGAACGGCGCTTTTTTGGGAGCGAAAGTCAGCAGACGGTCATTGGGAATGGTAATCAGACAGTCCACGTGCTGGCGAAATTCGGCAATGCCCGATTCCGCAGCCGTCTTGCGCTTGACGCCTTCAAAGCTGAAGGGTTTCGTCACAACCCCCACGGTCAGCGCGCCCAGTTCCTTGGCGGTCTGAGCGATAATCGGCGCCGCGCCGGTACCCGTTCCGCCGCCCATGCCGGCCGTCACAAACACCATGTCTGCGTCAGACAGGCACTCCTTGATAGCGGCTACACTTTCCAACGCCGCATCACGCCCGATGGAGGGGTTCGCGCCAGCGCCAAGCCCCTTGGTCAAGCGCTCTCCCATTTGAATCTTACTGGGCGCCGTGCTCCGATTGAGCGCCTGAACGTCAGTATTGGCGCAGATAAAAGCCACTCCACGCAAGCCAGAATCGATCATGTTCTGCACGGCGTTGCCACCCCCACCACCGACACCCACGACCTTTATCCGCGCCGCACTGGCATAGGTCACATGTTCAAAACTTTCAAATTCCATGCGCTACTCCTTCCCTGCTCTTTATGCCTCCGGTTCCCATACTGCCGAAGGACACATACTCCCCCATACAGAAACTCTACGCCTATGAGACCTCGGAAAACCATTTTTTCATCTTTTTGAGAATATTATGGAACGAACCGGACTCTCCCGAAGGGGCAAATTTCCGCTGTCCCTTGCTTTCTTTTTCCAGTCCGTAACGCAGAAGGCCGACGGCGGTTGCGTATTTAGGGCTGTCGACCACATCCTTGAGCCCGCCGATGTTCAACGGATAACCGATACGCGTGGGCAAATTGAAAATTTGCTCGGCCAGTTCCTGGCAGCCCTCAATGAGAGCCGCCCCGCCTGTCAGTACAACCCCCGCGCCCACCATGTCCTTATAACCGGAATGACTCAGTTCCTGTTCGACAAGGAAAAGGATCTCCTCCATGCGAGGTTCGCAAATCTCCGCCAACACCTGGCGTGAAAGCCGGCGTGGTTCGCGGCCCCCTACGCTCGGCACTTCAATAAATTCGTCGGAACGCACCATGTCAATCAACGCGCATCCGTATTTCAGCTTGATTTTTTCGGCCGCTGCCATGGGGGTGCGCAGACCAAACGCGACATCGTTGGTCAAATTTTGTCCACCAAGCCCCAGTACACCGGTGTGCTTGATCGAATCGTTGGCGAAAATGGCGATATCCGTTGTGCCGCCACCCAAATCAACCAGAGCGACGCCTATTTCACGCTCTTCTCCCGTTAATACGGCCTTGGAAGAGGACAACGATTCAAGAGCGATATCCGCCACTTCAAGGCTGCTGCGGTGACAACAGCGGATGATATTCTGGGCGGAAGAAACCGCCCCAGTGACAATATGCACTTTCACTTCCAGGCGCACAGCGGCCATACCGAGCGGATCAATGATACCCCGCTGGTTGTCCACAATAAACTCTTGCGGCAAAATATGGATAACTTCACGATCAGCCGGTATGGCAACGGCCCGCGCCGCATCCAGAGCGCGATCCACATCGCGCTGCGTCACTTCTCCGCCTTTGACGGCAATCACCCCATGGCTGTTAAAGCCCTTGATATGGCTACCCGCTATGCCCACGTAAACGGAACGGATCTCGCAGCCCGCCATCAGTTCGGCCTCTTCCAACGTCTTTTTGATGGACTGCACGGTCTGATCAATGTTCACCACCACGCCCTTACGCAACCCTGTGGAAGGATTTGTGCCTATGCCCACCACTTCCATAAGGCCATTCGCAGTAAGCTCCCCCACTACGGCGCAAATTTTTGTGGTGCCTATATCAAGGCCGACAATCAGATCAGACTTGCTCACGATCCGCCCTCCCCCCACTCCTAAGACTTACGTATCACCCATACATTGCCGTCTGCCGCACGCACCTCGCGCACCAGAGACAATTCATTGCGCCGCGCCAGATCACCCAGAACTACGCCAAGCCGGTTTACATTGGCACTCCAGTCAACAGGAGCGATGGAAAGGTGAATATCCCGGCTTTCTACATACACTTCCACCCCCTTGCCGGGGCTGAGACGTATCCAAGATATGGCGGCATAGTCCACTGGGATGGCATTCCCTTTGAGTTCCGCCACATATTTTTTTACATTCGGCAAAAGGTCCTCGGCACCAGTCTGGATTTCCAGCGCGGGCAGAGACATAAAATTGGCGGATTCCACAGGCGCAATCGGCCTGCCAAACTCATCCGCATAGTACAAAAGACCTTCCTGGCGCACCCAGAACCAAGGGCTGCGCTCCTTCAAGCGAATATCAAAACGATCCGGCAGGATGCGTTTTACCGAGACTTCCTCAACCCAAGGGCTTTGGCTGATAGATTTTTCCATGCCCGCAATGCTGACAGCGAGGCTGTTATCTCCCGGATGGACGCCGGTCAGATCCAGCACCGTATCGCGCTGCAAGCGTACGTTCCCGGTTATGTTCACGGTTTTTGTGGCGAAAAAAGGACTGTTCGTGGCATAACGATAAATATGCAAAGACCCCAGCGCCAGACCGACGAGAAGCCCAGCCCCCACAGCCGCCAGCAGGACCATGACCGAAGTCCCTTTCAAACGCTCCAACGGAGGGAATGAAAACTCCTTGCGCTTTGAAGCGCGTTGTGTTTTCGGCGCGACATGCGTGTTGCGCGCCGGGCGTCTGTCTTTTCGCGGTCTTAAAAGCACGGAAGTACCTTTATTTCCAAGTGAAGGCTGACGCCGTTACGGCGTTCCACAACTTCCCGAGCCTGAGCCAGAAGTTCAAAAGCCGCACTCGCGCTCCCCTTGCCCTCGTTTACTAAAAAATTCGCGTGGACAGGAGAAAAAACCATCCCCCCCAGACCTTTTCCCCTAAATCCCGCCTCATCAAGTAATTTTCCTGCCGAAAGTTCTGGTGACGGATTTTTGAAGGCACAGCCAGCACTCCAGGCCAACACAGGTTGTGTAGATTTTTTCTTGAAATAGTTGAGACGCATGGACTCTCTGATGCCATTGCTTGAGGCTCTCGTCAAGCAGAAGCTTGCAGAAAGTATGAAAAAACAATCCGCTATTTCTGTAAGCCTAAAATATCGATAAGCAAATTCCCATTGCTCGGGAAAAATATTTTTCAGACCCGTGCCTGGCGACCAGATCTGAAGGCTATGCAAAAGGGAAGCGGTCTCACATCCATAGGAGCCGGCATTCATGGCTACAGCTCCGCCCACAGTTCCAGGAATTCCCGCCAACCCTTCAAGACCGGACAAACCCCAAGCCGCGCATTTAGCCAGAAGATGCGGCAAACGTACAGCCGCACCCGCGCGGACGATGACCTTGCCGCTCTCTTCTCCCCATATTTCCGGAGGCTGCCGAAAATTTGGACGCACGAGCAACAGAGGCAATTCTCCATCTTGGGCAAGAATATTGCTCCCCCCTCCCAATACATACACAGGAAGGCCCAGAGAACGCATCTGCCCACTGAAGGTATCCAGTTCCTGCTCACTATCCAGACGAAATTCCACTACCGCCTGCCCTCCCACGCGCAGGGTCGTCAATGAACTCAGGAGGGACGCAGGACGAACAAAAGGCATTATTCCACCGCCAAGTATTGCGGTCCTATATTCGTTACGGACCCTGCCCCCAGAGTTAAAAGCAGATCGCCGCCGCGCAGTTCCGCGCGCAAGACTTCCAGCAGCGACGCCATATCCGGAACGTACTCGACATCCGTGTCGGACACTTGGCGTATGCCTTGTGTCAGGCTCAGTCCGCTCACTCCTGGAATGGGTTTTTCCGAGGCGGGATAAATTTCCAGCAGCAGAAGCTTGTCCACACCGTCAAACACTTTGCAGAATTCGCCGAACAGCGCCTGTGTGCGCGTGAACCGGTGAGGTTGAAAGACTACCACCAGCCTGCGCTGGGGAAAAACCTGCCGGGCCGTTGCCAACGTGGCATGGATCTCTGCAGGATGGTGTCCGTAGTCGTCAACAACAAGTACGCCACCTTTCTCTCCCTTGATCTCAAACCTGCGGCCAACACCCCCAAACCGAGCCAGCCCGCCAATGCAGTGTTCCGCACTTATGCCCACTTCCAGCGCCACAGCGATTGCCGCGAGCGCGTTGAGCACATTGTGCCTGCCCGGATGGGCCAGTTCCACCACTCCCATCCCCACACCGGATACAAGCGCTTCAAAACGGCTTCTGGCTCCCGAGTCCAATATTTTTGCCCGGATCCGGTTGTTATCTCCAAAACCATAGGTGATGACCGGCCTCTTTATCCTGGGCAACAGGCGCACTACACCGGCATCGTCACCGCACACCACGTTCAGTCCGTAAAAAGGCACCTTGTTCATGAAGGTGACGAAGGCTTCGTCGATGGCATCCTGACTTGCATAAAAATCCATATGATCCTTGTCTACATTGGTGACCACATTGATAATCGGCGCAAGGCACAAAAAGGAGCCATCCGATTCGTCAGCTTCGGCGATAAGGTATTTCCCCCGACCAAGATGCGCATTGGCGCCATAAACATTGAGCCGGCCGCCGATAATCACTGTGGGATCCATTCCCGCAGCATCAAAGATGGCCGCCGTCAGCGAGGTGGTAGTGGTTTTGCCGTGTGTGCCTGCAATGGCGATGCCCTCGCGCAGGCGCATAAGTTCGGCCAGCATTTCGGCACGTGGAATAATAGGAATACCTTTTCGCCGCGCGGCCCGCACCTCGGGGTTATCTTCTCCCACGGCAGTAGATTTAACGAGCACCTGGGCGTCCGTCACATTCTCCGCAGCATGTCCTACAGATATACGCGCTCCCAATCCCCGCAGACGTTCCACTGCCGTGGAGGTGCTCAAGTCAGATCCCCCCACTTCATACCCAAGGTTGAGCAGCACTTCGGCAATACCGCTCATGCCCGCTCCGCCAATACCGGTCATATGAATTCTATGGATTTTATTCTGCATGCTTTTTATTCCCGGCCAATTTTTCCAAAAAATCCGCAACAACCGCTGCTGCTTGTGGACGCGCCAACTTACGGGCAGCTTCCGACATTACGGCAATCTTTTCAGGGCTATTTAGCAACTGGATCACCATGCCCGCAAAATCCCGCCGGGTAAGTTCCTCTTCCGCAACCACAAGCGCTGCCCCCTGCCGTTCAAACAGACGGGCGTTCATAGTCTGGTGGTCGTGCGTGGCATAAGGAAAGGGAATAAACGCCGCTGGCAGGCCACAGGCGGCCAGCTCAGCCACCGTGGTCGCGCCGGAGCGGCATAACGCCAGATCCGCCCAGGCATAGGCCCGCCCCATGTCGTGAATGAATGGTTCCAGCCGCACATCTTCCATGCCCGCATCCTTATAGGCGGCGAGTACTCTTTCATAATCCGCGTCGCCGCTCTGGTGCCAGATCGCAATCCCGGCTTCCTTGAATCTCGGCATGGTCCGCGCCACATATGTGTTGATGGCTCTGGCGCCTTGGCTGCCCCCCATGACAAGAAGACGCTTTCTC
>WRKB01000212.1 GCA_009778295.1 Betaproteobacteria bacterium
TTTATACCCTAGGGGCGGGTGCAGAGCGGATGCCTGGGTCAGTAAGGGCTGTGGCAGTCGCAGGCGATGGCACTCACCGCCAATCCGCAACAGGCGTGGTAGATGCGTATCGCTGGCCATGCGCACGTCCTTGCCTAGTTCAAGCAAGGCGCAGCTTTTCGTTCCTTGTCCAGCGCAAGCATCCCAGAGTGGATCGGGCAAATTTGTTGACAGTAGGGCATACAGCGAGAGCAGTGACGCTCCTCCCTGCCGGGAAAGCCTGCCTTCTCCCAGTAACATTGCGAGAGAACATTGTTTCTCCAGACATGTACGCAGTTCCGGCGCTACGACAAAACAGGCAGGAGCGAGACGTTGCGCCCCGGCATCGTCAAGCTGTTGCGCTAGCTCCTCCCAATTTGTCCGCTGTTGATTGACTCGAATCCCCGCAGCAGGACGAGAGGAACTTTTAGCCATCAGCCGAGCTGCCTTGTCCGGTCCATATCCGTCATGCCACAAACGGACAATCCAAAGCGGCAAAGAATGAAACAGGGCCTGGCGGGCCTGTTCGTCCTGTCCGGCGTTATGGTAATAGTCATAGTCACGCGGTGCGTCACCTTCGCGGCAAATAGCGCGTAGACAGGCGTTTGCGACGCGAGCGAGCACTTGACCGTGTTTGCGCTTTACATTGCCCACCGCCCAATCAACAATGGCGTAGTCTGGCATGCTTTCCAGAAACAGTAGGCTATACACCGCCACGAGCAGTATACAGCGCATGCGCGTCGGCAATTTTTCAGGTACCTTGAGGAAGCGAGACAGCAGCCATAGCAGGCGAATTTCCATGCGCAGCACGCCATAACAAAGTTCAGAACACAAGGCCGTATCCATCGGATTACAAGTAGCGCGCGTTACTACTTCGTTCAGTACAGCCTGAACAGGAGTCTGTGTTCCCTCAAGCCGCAGCAGAACCTGTACCGCCAGGTCGCGCGTGTCTTGCCGTTTTTGTATGGCATGTCGAACTGTATTTGAGGAGGATTTATACATCAGAAAGTATACTGAATCGTGCGTTGGCAGCCAAAGGTGCGGCTATACAGGAACTTTCTACGCCCATTTCTCCAAGTCGGGTACAGGCCAGCTCATAACTGCGTCAACAAGTTCATCAGGCGTTGTTGTAGCTGTGCCGACTTTTGCAACAACTATCCCGGCTGCAAAGTTTGCAAGCATGCATGCCGGAAGCAGGGGCATTCCTGCTGCCAAGCCCAAAGCAACGGTGCCGATAACGGTATCCCCAGCCCCACTGACGTCGAATACAGCCTGAGCGGAGGTAGGCATACGCCAAATTTCGCCTGTGGCTAAAAACAAGGCCATGCCCTGGGAACCAAGAGTAATAAGCAAATGTTGCACGTTACTGCGGTCCATAAGACCACGGCCGGCAGTAATGATTTCGTCCTGGGAACGGGTGGTCAGATGTACGGCTTCGGCAGTTTCCTTCAGGTTAGGCGTCAGAAGAAACGCGCCCTGATAAAGGTGCATATGTTGCGGACGGGGATCCACGAGAACGAGGGGCGGACGCGACAGTGAAGCCAGAAGATCACGCAGGGCCTCCATAAAGGATAGACTGACAAGTCCTTTTCCGTAGTCGGAAAGAATAAGCGCCTCATGTTCTTCCGCCAAGGGGGCTAAATGGTCAAGAAGCAGGTTTTCTTCTTCCGGCTTGAGCGGACAAGGATTTTCACGGTCAAGTCGCAACATCTGCTGGTTACGGGCCATTATTCTGGTTTTCAGGGTGGTCACCCTGCCGGCGCATAAAGGGACATGAGCATTGATGGCCTCTTGTTGAAAAATATTCTCCAGTATGTGCCCGGCTTCGTCATCCCCGGCAATACCTACAAGACTGGCCCTGCCGCCCAGGGCAGTCACGTTTCGCGCCACATTACCGGCGCCACCAAGATAACAATGTTCCTGCTCAACTTGGATGACCGGTACAGGTGCTTCAGGCGAAATACGCTCCGCATCCCCGAAAAGATACTGATCAAGCATGACATCCCCAACAATGAGCACACGCTTGTCGCGCAGACGGGCCGCCAGGTCGATGGTAAGCACCGAAGGTTTCATGCAGTGTCCGGGCGTTGGTCGTTTACCAGAAGTACTTTCTGCTCTTCAGCGGTGACTGTCGCTTCAATCCCCAAGCGCCTCAACAGGACAAAGAGTTCCTCCTGGTTTTGGTAACTGAGGCTGATGCGCCCACGCATTTCGGAGCCACTGATGCTGGCCCGGACGCATAGGTTCTGGCGCAATTGCTTTTGCATATTCTGTAAAAATGGCGATTTTGTCCTACGTTGGGGCTCTTGCTGCTCCGACATAGCGGATTGTGACTCAAACTGCTGTTCTTGTCCGGCGGAAGAGTTCCCATCTGCAACCTTCATCCAGGGAAAGACACCCTTTTCTTTCCAAAAGGCCGCAGCGTATTCTGCATCCCGCACACTCAGCCTATCTTGAATGCAGTGCCGTAAAAGTTCAAACTGCGTAACCTGGCTTCCCAGGCTGAGTACGGCCCGCGCATGGCCTGCGCTGATGTGCCCTTTTTCCAGCATGTCTTGAGCTTCAGAACTAAGGTTCAGAAGGCGTAACGCATTGGCGACAGATGGACGGCTTTTGCCAAGCGTATTTGCCAGTTCATCCTGACTGAGGCCAAACTGTTCACGTAAGGTAGCCAAGGCACGTGCTTCCTCCATGGGATTGAGATCTTCACGCTGAAGATTTTCTATCAACGCGGCAGCCATGACTTCCATATCAGAAAGCTGGCGGACAAGCACGGGAATCTCTGTTAGACCGGCAAGACTTGCAGCACGCCAGCGGCGTTCGCCTGCAACAATTTCATACTTGGCGTTGCCAGCCGGACGTACTAACAAGGGCTGCACGATGCCCTGGCTGCGAATGGAAGCAGCAAGTTCCTCCAACGCGTCCGTAGCGAAATGTTTGCGCGGTTGATTGGGATTGGGCACAAGAGACGCAAGAGGGACCATGCTCAGGGCATTTTGTTGCTGAGTTTGTCCAGCGGCTTCATCGCTGTTGCCTAATAACGCCTCAAGACCTTTGCCCAGCACACGAGGGGTCATGCTCATTTTCTCCTCCTTGACAAATATATGGGCTGCCTGCATTTTATCGTAATAAAGACAGCACGCTGTCAGCGGCTTGTTACAAAAAAATCCAGGAGAGCCAATGCGCGATCTCTTATACCTATACGATGGCGAGGGCACGCTGTGTTGTGTGCAACTTTCCCCTGAGCTTTGGGAGCGAGCCAAGCACCATGTCCTCAATGTACTAGAGGTGCAACCTGCCGCCCAAGACTCTGAACCGCTTGATGATTGGGAGGAATTCAAGCAGTACTGGGATTTCAAGTATCCTTTCTGCGCTAATGTGGAATGTCTGCATTGCGGCACCCGTTGTGACGATTGGGAACATGACCCGGAGCATCTGTTTACATTGCGTACCGCCAGCCTTGGCGGACTGCTCGTTTTCCGCTGCACCGTCTGCGGTGCTAGTGTCCGCAAAAAACATTTCAAAGATCACATGGTTTTTGAAATGACCCCTGCCAGTGAACCTAAGTGCCACGCATGATACTTGCCTGCCGACGCCAAATCCTGCAAAAACGGATTCTGGGGATTTTACAGTCAGTCTCCGTAGCAAAAAAATACTTTTACTATATTTCCCGGCGTGCTGGTTTGCGCAACACTACTTCCTTGGCAAGACCAAGATAGGCCTCCGCACCGCGCGACTTGATATCATAATGGATAATGGATTTACCATGGCTTGGAGCTTCTGATAGGCGAACATTCCTAGGAATGACCGTATCAAAAAGATGATCAGGAAAACATTTACGCACTTCGTTTTTCACATCGCGCGTCAAGTTGTTCCGCATATCGTACATGGTTAATACCACGCCGAGCAGAGAAAGATGAGGGTTAAGGCGTCTTTTGATCTGTTCAAATGTATCAAGGAGTTTGACAATTCCTTCCAGCGCGAAAAATTCGCACTGCAGGGGAACAAGCAGTTCACGCGCTGCACATAGGGCGTTGAGAGTTAAAAGTCCTAGCGATGGCGGACAATCCAGCAGGATGTATTCGAAGGATGAAGAAAGCGGCGTCAGCACATCTCGCAGATAAAATTCTCGTGCCATTTTATCGACCAATTCAAGTTCCACGGCTACAAGGTCAGTGGTCGAGGGCAAAATGGATAAATAGGCACTCGGAGTCTGCACAATCGCGTCAAAGGCATCCTCAGGCCTATATAGGGCGGTATACAAGCTGGCAGAAAGGGTTTCTTGTGCGATGCCAAGGCCACTGGTGGAATTGGCCTGTGGGTCACAGTCAACCAAAAGGACCCGTTTTTCCATAATCGAAAGCGAGGCTGCCAGATTGATGGCTGTCGTGGTTTTTCCTACGCCACCTTTCTGATTGGCGATAGCGATAATGCGTGCCACAATACACTCCTTGCCGTGTGGATGTTTCACATGAAACAACGTGTCGCTTACTACACTACGTGATAGAATATGAGGGGTCAAGGCGGGATTCTTCGGAGAACGCATTATTGCTACTCCGAACACGTAATGACGTACCCTCGAAGCAAAATCACAGGAGGCAAGATGAGCTAAAAACCATGTATTGCGCTCGGTGTTATTTGAATGAAACATATAAAATATTTTTGCTCCCAGTGATAACCGAACGAACATGGGAAAAAAGATGGCTGCTAAGAGAACCACAGAACAAGCAACATCGCTTCAAACGCAAAATACTTCAAGCAGGTGTTTTATTTGAGGAAGGTACTTGATGCAAGAAAAGTCTCTTGCAAAATCCAGCAAAAAAGCGGACAAACGCCTAACTCTTTTAGGTTGGAGGAGATATGAAGGTATGGGTTGCCGTTCTGATCTGGCTGCTGTTCAACACCGTTACTGCCTGTGCTGCGAGTCAAACAGAAGAAGAATTTGCTGTAATGCTTCGCCAAGCACTGAAAAAACACCCCGAAATCGTGCTGGATATATTGCGCGAACACAGCGAAAGCGTTCTGGATATCGCACAACAGGGTTCAAATGTCAGGCGTAAGAAAAATATGGAAACCCAATGGCGTGAAGATCTCAAGCAGCCTAAAAGTGTGGCCACGGCAAACAGGCCCGTGCTGGGCCCCGCAGATGCGCCGGTAACGATCATCGCCTTCTCCGATTTCACCTGTCCCTATTGCCAGCAGGCAGCAGAAGTGCTGGATCGGATTATCAAGGACCGGCCGCAGGAGGTAAAGGTTATTTTCAAGCACATGCCGCACGGCCAGGATAGCCCAGCACGGCTGGCTGCGGAGTATTTTGTTGCGGCCTCGTTTCAAAATGACCGCGCACCCTGGCTTTTGTACAAAAGCTTTTTTACAGAACCGGAAAAGCTTTCTTCTGACGCACAGAATTTTGCTGCCAAAGCAGCTGAACAAGCCGGATTGGATATGAAAAAACTGGGGTCTGATCTGAAGAATAAAAAAGTAAGCGCTGTGATAGAAGAAGATCTGGCAGATGCAAAAAAACTCGGTGTGGAAGGAACTCCCTATTTTTTAGTGAACAATTTGATAATACGGGGCGCTGTTCCTTTTGATATTTTCAACGCAGCTGTTGATATGGCTATAGCCAACAAAAAGT
>WRKB01000213.1 GCA_009778295.1 Betaproteobacteria bacterium
GACCTTGAAACCCACTGCGTTCACAGCGCGCATAGCGGCTTCACGGCCGGTCCCCGGGCCGGTGACATAGATGCCCACGGTACGCATGCCGTTTTCCTGTGCTTTACGCGCGGCCTGCTCCGCAGCGACCTGGGCGGCGAACGGAGTGGACTTGCGAGAGCCCTTAAAACCGCTCTGCCCTGCAGAAGCCCAACTGATGGCGTTGCCGCGGGTATCAGTAAAGGTGATGATGGTATTGTTGAACGAGGCCTGAATATGCACAAGACCTACAGGAACGTTCTTTTTTTCCTTCTTTTTGGCAACACGCTTTGGTCTGGCCATGCTCCGCTTCCTTCGTTTATCCGCCGCGTCCGGTCATGCCGCATCCGGCGGATGCAGAACTTTATTTTTTCTTGCCTACGGCGCCGCGCCGTGGTCCTTTACGAGTTCGTGCGTTGGTGTGGGTACGTTGCCCCCGGGCGGGCAGGCCACGACGGTGGCGCAGACCGCGATAGCAACCGATATCCATGAGCCGTTTGATATTGGCCCCGAGCTCACGACGCAGATCGCCCTCCACCTTGTAATGCTGCTCAAGCTCCTTGCGGATTTCATTGACTTCGTCGGCGGATAATTCGTCAATGTTCCGCGTCCAGTTCACACCGGTGGTATCCAGTATTTTCAGGGCCGTCGCACGGCCGATGCCGAAAATGTAGGTCAGTGCAATATCCGCACGCTTACCGCGCGGCAGTTCAACACCTGCAATTCTAGCCACGTTGTGCTCCCGCTATCCCTGGCGCTGCTTGTGCCGGGGGTTTTCGCAGATAACTCGTAATACGCCCCTGCGCCGGATCACCTTGCACTTAGGGCACATTCTCTTCACAGACGGCCTGACTTTCATACTTCACTCCAGAGACTACTCCCTCACCGTGCCATAACGTGCCGGTCAGGAACAGATACACTTACCTGTACATGCATGCGTTGTCAACGATTACTTCTCAATACGCCGACTCAACATTCAACAAAAAAACTTGATCAAACCACGCTCCGACACACTGAGGATTTCCGGTTCCCGCGTGGTAACGAGCACACTATGTTCGAAATGCGCGGCGAGTTTCCTATCTCTGGTCACGGCTGTCCACCGATCTTCCAAGATATCAACTTCGTGTGTGCCTTCAGTGACCATAGGTTCAACAGCCACTACCATTCCCGCCTTCAGTGGCATTCCTCCCACACCCGGTCTGAAGTTGGGCACTTCAGGCTTTTCATGCATGGCCCGACCTATGCCGTGCCCGACAAATCTTCTGACCACGCTGAAGCCGGCTGCTTCCACACATGCTTGCACCGCAGCGCCGATTTCATATACATCAATACCTTGCCGAACTTTTTCAATCCCCGCATACAGCGAAGCCTCAGTCACCCGCATGAGTTCTACAGCCTTGCCGTTGACCTTTCCAACCGGATAGGTACGCGCCGCATCACCATAAAACCCATCGTAAATGACCCCCATATCGAAACTTACAATATCTCCTTCCCGCAACAGCCGCTCCGAAGGAAAACCATGTACCACCTGTTCGTTCACCGAACAGCAGAGCACGAAGGGGTAGCCGCAATAGCCAAGAAATGCCGGCCGGACCTTATAATTTCTGCATAACTCGCGTGAAAGCTCCTCAAAATACATGGTGGGGACACCCGGAGCCACAGCATCGCCCAAGGCGTCGAGGATATTGGCAACGATGCGGTTTGCCTCCCGCATGCAGGTGATTTCCCGCTCGTTCTTTATAAATGCCCCTCGGTAACTTTTCATACTTCCCGGCAATCGCACGGTAAAAGTGCTTCCGTATCGTATTATCTGCCGCGTGAACGTTGCTGTTTTTGCATCAACCCCTCGTACTGACGCGAAATCATATGTGATTCAACCTGAGACATAAAATCCATGGCTACGCCTACCAGAATGAGCAGGCTTGTGCCGCCGAAATAAAACGGCACGTTAAAATTTGCAATCAACAGCATGGGTAACACGGAAACAGCCGAAATATACACCCCCCCCGAAAGCGTGAGACGTGAAAGCAGCGTATCCACATATTCCTGCGTCTTCTCACCCGGACGGATACCCGGGATGAAACCTCCGCTCTTTTTCAGATTTTCCGCTATATCTTTGGGATCAAAGATGATAGCCGTATAAAAAAAGCAGAAGAAAAAAATCAGCGCAATAAAGATAATATTATATATAATGGAGGTATGCTGAAAAAGCGACGCCACGCGCTGGATCCACTCATTGGCAGAAACCTGTCCGATGGTCGCCGGAAAAAGCAGTATGCTTGAAGCGAAAATGGGGGGGATGACCCCGGCGGTATTCAAACGCAACGGCAGATGGGTTGTTTGTCCGCCGTACATCTTCCGCCCCACCTGCCGTTTGGCATAGTGGATGGGAATACGCCTTTGCGCGCGTTCGACAAATACGATGCCTACCATGACCGCAGCCATGAACAGCACAATCGCGCCGGCCAAAAACACGCTCATGTCGCCAGCCGCGATAAGTTGGCCGGATTGCATGATGGCCCGGGGCGTACCCACGACAATCCCCGAAAAAATAATCAAGGAAATACCGTTACCGATGCCCTTTTCGGTAATTTGCTCGCCAAGCCACATGATAAGTACCGTTCCCGCCGTAAAGGTAAGCATGGTCATCATGCGGAAATGCCAGCCCGCGGCCAGCACCACAGGCGCGCCAGCCGGACTGTGCATACCTTCCAGTCCCATTGAGATGCCCAAACCTTGAATCAGCGTAATCAGTACGGTAAGATACCGGGTATACTGCGTAATTTTGCGTCTCCCCGCCTGCCCCTCTTCCTTGGCCATGCGTTTGATGTCAGGACTGATCACCTGTAGAAGCTGCATGATAATAGAGGCTGAAATATAGGGCATGATCCCCAGCGCAAAAATCGAGATGTTGGAAAGACCACCCCCGGAAAACATGTCGAAGAGGCCGAACAACGTATGTGACATGCTTTCAAAAAAATGCTTGAGGGCTGCGGCATCCACGCCGGGAACAGGGATATGTACCCCTACCCGATAACAGCAGAGCAAAAAAAACGTCCAGCCCAGCTTGCGCATCATTTCGGGCTGCCCCGCCATCGTGTTCATTGGCCCAGAAGCCATCTTCTCTCCATCCTGTGGTTTGCCAGAAACTATTCTGCGGTAACGGCAACAGGTTCCAGTGCCTTGACCTGGCCGCCGGCCTTTTGGATTTTCTCCACGGCCGATTTGGCGAATGTATGAGCTTCCACGGTCACGGCAACGGAAATCTCCCCCCGGCCCAGAATTTTCACCGGCGCTCCCCGCCTGGCAAGGCCGCGGGCATAAATGTCATCCAGGTTGATTATAGAAACGTCTGCAAAAGCGATCAGCAGGCGGTCAAGATTGATGACCTCGTAGCGCTGCCTGAAAGGATGGTTTTTAAAACCCCGCTTGGGCAACCTACGTTGTAGAGGCATCTGGCCTCCTTCAAAGCCTGCGGGGACACCACCGCCGGAGCGGGCATTCTGGCCCTTGTGTCCCTTGCCTGCCGTGCAACCGAGACCGGAGCCGGCTCCGCGTCCCACGCGTTTTTTTGCCGTACGCTCCCCGGAAAATGGATAAAGATCGTGCAGTTGCATTATTCATTCACCTCAACGAGATGCGAAACTTTCGCTATCATGCCGCGAATCGCGGGGGTATCCTCAAACGTTTTTTCCCTTCCACAGCGCGTAAGGCCCAAGGCATCCAGGTTCTTCTTCTGGCAGGGCTTGCGGGCTATGCGGCTGCGGACAAGTTTTACCCTGATTTGAGCCATAGCTATTTCCTCGTGGCTTCGAGCCGTTTGTCGCGCAGTTCGGAAACCTGTTCCGCGCTGCGCAGAGAAACCAGACCTTGCAAGGTGGCGCGCAGCACATTGTGCGGGTTGTTGGTACCGATAGCTTTGGCGAGCACATCGGTCACACCGACGGCCTCCATGATAGCGCGCACAGCGCCGCCAGCGATAATGCCAGTACCCTTGGAGGCAGGTTTGAGCATCACACGCCCGGCGCCATAGCGGCCGAGCACCTCATAGGGAAGCGTGCCGTCAAGGATGGGAACACGCACACGGTTCTTGCGGGCGCGCTCAGTCGCCTTGCGGAGCGCTTCGGGCACCTCCTGGGCTTTGCCCAGACCAAAACCCACGCCGCCTTTGCCGTCGCCCACCACCACCAGGGCGCTGAAACTGAAACGACGACCGCCCTTTACGACCTTGGCCACACGGTTCAAGGCCACAACTTTCTCGATTTCGCCAAATTCGTTCTGCTGCTGTTCCATAACTTCCTCAAAAGTGGGACATCACCTTTTCACAGGCATGCGCATGCTTTTTACCCCAAAATGTCCGGTTCCGCTAAAATTCCAGTCCGCCCTCACGCGCGCCGTCGGCCACAGCCTTAATGCGTCCATGGTAGAGATAGCCGTTGCGGTCAAAGACCACCCGGACGATATTTTTTTCTTTGGCCACCCTGGCGATTTCCTTACCCACCATCTCAGCCCCCCCCTTGTTGCAATGGGCACCTTCCCGGCTTTTGCCGAGCGTCAGGGTGGAAGCGGCCGCCAAAGTCGCGCCCGCGGTGTCGTCCACAAGCTGGGCGTAGATATGCAGGTTGGAACGGTACACCACCAGACGGGGGCGGGCGAGGCCATGCGTTTTCTTATTGATGCGCGGCTTGCGGCGTTGCCTGGCTTCGTTTTTTGAATATTTCATGGTTGACCTGCCTATTTCTTGCCGCCGGATTTACCGACTTTGCGGTGGATGGTCTCGGTTTCGTATTTAATACCCTTACCCTTGTACGGTTCAGGCTTGCGCAGCTTACGAATTTTGGCGGCGGTTTCGCCGACGAGCTCCTTGTCGATGCCTGAAAGCGTCAGTTTCTGACCATCCACAGTGGCTGTGATGCCCTTGGGCAAATCCACCAGTACGGGATGGGAGTAGCCCACAGATAAATCCACAATATTGCCTTTTACAGCCACTCTGTATCCCACGCCGATGACTTCGAGCGTCTTGGAGAATCCCTTGGTCACACCCTCCACGCAATTAGCAAGAAGCGTGCGCCGCAATCCAAACTGCGCTGCGGCAAAGCGGCTCTCTTCCAAAGGGGACAGCGTAATTTTGCCGTCTGCCAGTTCGTATTGCAACACCGGGCACACAGGAGTCGTCAGTGTACCTTTGGGGCCTTTGACTTCAAGCACGTCCTTTCCGATCTTCACTTCCACATTGGAAGGAATGGGAACGGGCAATTTTCCTATTCTGGACATTATAGCCCCCACCTACCAGATTTCGCACAAGAGTTCGCCGCCGACCTTTCCAGAGGCAGCACTCACCCCGTCCATCACTCCGCGGGAGGTGGAAAGGATGCATATTCCAAGACCGTTCTGCACACTGGGAATGGCGTCATACGCCGTATAAACCCGGCGGCCAGGCTTGCTTATCCTCTTCAGGCCCGAAATGACAGCCTTACCCTTCATGTATTTGAGGGATAGGGTGATGTTTCTTTCAGTCAGGGCCACGTCTTCGACATAGCCTTCCTGCTTGAGGATGGCGGCAATGGATTCCTTCATCTTCGAGCGCGGCACACTCACTTCCTTCTTCAGGGCCAAGTGCGCGTTGCGGATACGCGTCAGCATATCGGCAATAGGATC
>WRKB01000214.1 GCA_009778295.1 Betaproteobacteria bacterium
GTGGCAGGAGGTGCAGGCCAGTTGATGCGCCGCATCGAGCCGCACCTCAGCATGACACCCGGCGCAGCCAGCCTTGACCGGCAAGGTTGCGTCGGTGGCAACGGTGATTGGGGGCGAGGGGGAAAGAGGCTTGGGGTCTTCGGCCTGGCAACCGGCCAGGGTCAGGAGAAGTATGGCGCACAAGATGAAAGATCCTTTCATGATCTTGACACTCTACCATAAAACTGCTACATCAAGAAACTTCAAATTGTGCCTTTTAAGCACCCAGTCCAACGCCATGCCGATACAGAATGTTCTGGAGGATTTTCGGAGATTAAAAAGAAATAAATCAGCGAATTATAGAAAAAGAAAAGCTCGCGGATTTTATTTTTTTTATACCCTATTTAAACCCTGGTGCGAAATGCGCCCTCAGTTGCGCCACCTTAGCTCAGTTGGTAGAGCGTTTGATTCGTAATAAACAATGCTCCGGAGGATTTCAAGAGATTAAAACGAAATAAATCAGCACGTTATCTGTATACGGTGACGCGCCGTTTTTATTTTTTGCTACCCTATTGCTACCCTGGCGCGAAATGCGCCTTCAGTTATGCCAACTTAGCTCAGTCGGTAGAGCGTCTGATTCGTAATCAGAAGGTGGCGAGTTCGATCCTCGCAGTTGGCTCCAGTAAAATCAAGGGGTTATGTGCTGAAAAAGCGCATAACCCCTTCTTTTTTTCTAGGGTAGAAATAGGGTAGAAAAAAATGTCTGTAACCGGAAACCGGTGCGGCCATAGCCCCAAGAATCCATCACTTTCCCCTGCCCGGCCTATAAAAAAAGGTGCAGGCGGTTTGCCGCGCCTGCTTTCTCTGGCAGCGGAGCGGGCAAAAGAATGGTATCGCTATCCACAAAAATGCCATGTCCTGAATAAAGGCAACCGGCGGACACGATCCGAACGCCGGGAAGCCTATCAGGTGATCCTTGAAACCATGCTTTCTTTTCTGGACCTGGCTTCTTTATGCCTGGGAACGCCCACTTTGGATAATGGTTTTGTGGACGTGGATATGAAAACCCTTGTGGCCGCTTCCGGCATGAGCCAGCGCCGTTGTGAGCGGGCCATTGCCGATCTCAAGCATGCCGGGCTGATGGAAGTCAAACAGCCGCGCAGGATCAACGAACATGGAGAGTATGTCGGCTTGCGGGCTATCCGGGTTTTGCGCGAGGCGTTTTTTGAATTTCTTGACCTTGGCCCCATGCTCCGGCGGGAACGGACCAGGGCCACAGAAGCACTGCGCCGCAAAGCCGCGAAGGCCAACCGCAAGCTAACGGATATGATGCGCCGGGCTGTCCAGGGCATGAAGGGAATGTTCCGATACTCTCCAGTTTTACGGGGAGAGCAGGATTGGCGCGATGAAAGCGCTCTACGCTGGAACAGGCTTTGCGCCAGATACATGCTGACCGGGCTTCTTGGTGATGAACTCCGGCGAAGGGTAAACGCGGAGCTTGGCCTTCCACCTGACTATAGCCCTGGACGACGCGCATAAGAACAGAAATGGCTCCGTAGAGGCGGCACCCTCTGTCCGCTATGAACTTTTCCCATCTTCAGAGCTGTTTTTCCACCATCCCCCACCCTTGAAACCGCTTTACCATCCCCCCACAAACCCCTAAAAAAATCCGCCGCACGGCTCTTGCCTCTTTCACCCGTAAAATACGTGTCGCATGGTTGGCTTTTTGGTGTCGGCCATAAACCAAAAGACAAAAATATAAAAAAAGCAGCAGAGGAACAAAGCCAGCCTGAACAGATTTTGTCTACCCTGTCCCGAAGGCCGACGCTGAAAACCAAAGCCAAAAAAGACACGAGCTTCCGAACGGCCATGGAAGGAAAAAAGAGAAGCGGCGGCACACACTCACACAAGCATACTCTGCCACAGATAGGAATAGGCAAGCAACCTTTAGCCATAAGCAGGTACATAGATCCATTCACAGGCATACTTTGCCATGACCAACCACAGATAAGCGCATTTAAGACATACATAAACAAATGTAATCATATCTTATAGTTAAATGTATCTGCCGCTGATTTTCTGTGCTATATCGTGAGGGCAGGACAGATGGAGTAGGCCCACGCCTCTCCATGTCCTGCCCTGCGGGGCGCTTATTCACGTTCCGTTCAACGCAAAGCACAAGGCAAAACACATGAAGATCGTCATTGCGCTGGTACTGGTCATGATTTTTCTCACCTTGCCAGTGAGGGCCGAGGATGCGCCGCCCGGCTTGCTGGAGGCCATTGCCCGGCAGGAATCGGGAAAAAATCCCCTGGCCGTCAATGTGGCAGGCAAGGACTTTGCTCCGGCCAACCGGGAAGAAGCCATGCAGACTATCCGGCAGGCCCAGGCAGAGGGAAAATCCTTTGATGTTGGGCTGTTCCAGGTCAATTCCTGGTGGATGGAACGGTATCACATCCCGCCCGAGTCCCTGCTTGACCCAGCGACCAATCAACAATGGGGCCTGTTCATTCTTGAGCAGGAAATCGCCCGGCATGGCCTGAACTGGAAGGCTGTCGGCAAATACCATTCTCCAGATAGAGAACGCGGCAGACATTATGCCTGGAAAATATACCGGCACTATATGGATACGGCTGGTGACAAGGAGGCTGGCAATGACAAAACGGTACAAGGTCATGAAAACCTATCTGTCACCGGAGGAATACAACGCCATTCTGGCATCCGCCCGCAGGGCAAGATTATCACTTTCGACCTTCAGCAAACGGGTATGCCTGGGCACTCCGGTTCCGAGCCTGGAGCATCAGGAGGCCCGGCTGGAGCTGCGAAGGATGAAAGGTGATCTCGGCAGGCTTGGCGGGCTGGTCAAACAGGCGCTTGCCGGAGGCGCGGACCGTCAAATGGTTCACCGCCTGCTGCATGAACTTGATGCCCGGCAACGGGAACTGGCGGCAGCCATCGGGCGGATATGATCAGCAGGCATATCGGCATTGCCCCGAAAAATGACAACTATGCCCGCCTCGCCCGTTATATCGCGGCAGCCGGACAGGAAGGAGAAAAGTTACTCACGAGCTGGTGCGCCGGTTGTGCGGAAGAGGACTATGTCCAAGGCATTGCGGAGATTGCGGAAACCCAGGCACTGAACACCAGAGCGGCCCATTGCAAAACCTATCACCTGATCGTCAGTTTCAGGCCAGAGGACGAGGCGATATTGACGCCGGAGACATTCAAAGCAATTGAAGAACGCTTTGCCGGATCTTTGGGACTTGCGGAGCATCAGCGCCATTGCGCTGTGCATAAAAACACCGGCAACCTGCATGTGCATATTGCCTATAATCTGATTCACCCGGAACGGCTGACCATGCAAGAGCCGTTTCAGGAGTACCACAAACGGGACCGCCTGTGCCGGGAACTGGAACGGGAATACGGTCTTGCCGTGGACAGGGGCCGGGAGCCGGAACGCCCTTCCCTTGACGGCAGAGCCGCTCAAGCCGAAGCCCACAGTGGCCAGGAATCCTTTGCAAGCTACGCCAAACGGCATACGGGAGAAATCCTTGTTGCTGTGGATACGGCTCAGGACTGGCAGGCGCTGCACACGGCCCTGGCGCGTTTCGGCATGGAAATCAAACCCCACGGCAATGGGCTTGTGGTCAAAGATCGGCACGGCAAGCGAGCCCTCAAGGCCAGTGCCCTTGACCGCTCTTTGTCCATGAAAAAACTGGAGACCCGCTTTGGCCCGTACATCCCGGCGCAAGGTTTGAATGATATTCAGGAGCAAAGCCGCTATCAGGCCGAGCCCTTGCATAGAGCACCGGAGCGCGGCAAGCTCTTTGCCGAATACCGGCATGGCATTGAAGAACGCAAAACTAGGCTTCAGGCAGTCAAAGACCGGGAAGACGAGATGCTTGCGGCCATTCGGGAACAATGGACGGCCAAACGCAAAGAAATTGAAGGCATGGGCATTGCCAAGAAAAACCGGCGCAATCTTTTGTCCATTGCCCGCAAGCATGAGGCCGAGGCCATAGCCAAGGCCCGGCTGAATCTTACGCCAGAGCGCGAGGCCGTGCGTCAGGAGCTTCCTTTCACGTCCTGGAACAGCTTTTTGCAAAGCAAGGCGGAACAGGGGAATGAAGTTGCTCTGGCCGTGCTGCGCTCCAGGCAGAAAAATAGTGCCGAGGAAAAGGAGGCCACGCCAGTAAAAGACTGGTCACAACACGGCAGGGAGCAATTTGCCAATGTCAAAGCGGAATACGCGGCCAGGGAACGCGCCGCCCTGGAACTGGAAGGCGTAAGCGGCAAGGCAAAAAAGCGCCTGCTGGCCGTATTACGAATGGAGCGCCTTATGGCGGAAGGAACGCTTGCCGGGTTCCAGCACAAGGTTGACCACAAGGGCGCGGTCATTTTCACCTTGCCAGGCGGCGGCGTAATCCGCGATGAAGGGAAGGCGCTTTTCTTTTCCGCCAGGAATGAAGCGGCCCGGCGTGTTGCCCTTGCCTATGCTCAAAAAAAATGGGGCCGGGATAGCATTCTGGAAGGAAATCACATCATGCGGGCACAGAAACGAGAGCATGAAAAGGAGAAAAAGCGGCACCAGGACATGGAACGCTGAGTTATTTTTCAGCCGTGAATCACAGGCTCCAGACGAAAAAGTGCCCGCCGCTATGACGGGCACGGTAAGAGGGTATGAAATCAGCGAATGCGGGCCACGGCCAGGAAAGTATGTATGGCGTCCCGCACCGTCATAACTGCATAGGCAAGCGAAGAGGCGCGGGCATCCGGCATGGCGGGAACCTCGCGTATCCGCTCTTCACACAGGGAAAGCATGAGGGCGGTCAGTTCATTGGCCTTGCGCTCCAGTTCATCAATACCAGGGGCCTGATCACGATTTTGGATGTCCATATTCCGTAACTCCTTGTGGAATCTGGACGGATCACACAGAGCGCCCCATGCCTTTCTTAAACGCCGCATCTCCTTTCTGCGGCGGGTTATTGTTCCGGCACAGGCACCATGCCCATACCGGCTCATGCGCCGGGCGTCAAAAGGAAGCGCGGCGCGATCCGCCGTTGCCGACGCAGCGCCGCGCATACAAGCAAGACGGTTATTCCCTTTCCAGTGGATATTCGAGCATATTTCCTATATGTTTTTTGTCGATAATTGTGGCGTAATTGGGGGCAGATGAACATGGGGTAATGCATGGCAAGTCTTGAAGAAATCACCGTAGGCAGCAATGTGACCGGCTTGTCGGGCCAAGGTGCGGTGACGATTGTATCCGCCAAATGGCATGGCAACTCCGTTCTGGAAATCGTTTTCAAGGACAGTACCGGTCAGCTTGGCGATCAAATGCTGTACCGGGAAGATGAAGCCTCCCTTGGGATTGCCGACAGCAGCCTGCCCTGGAGTTTTGACGCTGACGCCAATCTCTTGCGCCTGACTTCAGAAGCCTATCGCATCCACCTAGCCCATCTTTTTGATCCCTATCTGGCGGTGCATATCTCTGACGTGGAGCCACTGCCACACCAGATTTCCGCCGTGTATCAGGAAATGCTGAAGCGTCTGCCGCTCCGCTATATCCTGGCGGATGATCCCGGAGCCGGGAAAACGATCATGACTGGCCTGTTTATCAAGGAACTGATTGCCAGGGGCGACCTGAAACGCTGCCTCATTGTTTCCCCCGGCAATCTTGCCGAGCAATGGCAGGAAGAGCTTTT
>WRKB01000215.1 GCA_009778295.1 Betaproteobacteria bacterium
GAATATTTCCGGCAGGAGCAAAAAATACTCGCCCTTGTGCGTCTAGAACTGCCCGCCGATGGCTACGTCTATGCACACGATCCGGGAGCGGCGGTCAAGCCCGCTGTTCTTGTCCTGCGAGATGGGCAGGAGCGGACTGTACCCGTTTTATACCCGGCAGGCAAAGAAATCCACAGCCCAGGCGTGAATGGCCCGGTACGAGTATATGTTTCCGGTGATACCCTGTTCGTACCCCTGGATGCTCCGACCGGGAGCATAGTTAGCGGTGAGCTTTCCTTTGCGCTGTGTACTGCAGCACACTGTTTTTTCCATTCGCTTGATGTGCGTCTGCGCATCCCGGAAGGCCCCCTGCGCGAACTGAGTGCTTCCCCTGAAGCAAAGGCCTATGCCGCCGCACGTCCTGGCAGAATCGTGGCCGATGCCGCTTCTTCGCCCACCTCCTCTGAAATCCTGCCCATCCTCAGACTGCCCGGAAACTTTTCTGAAGAGTTCCCTGCAGCGCGGACAAAACCGCCGGAGTTGCTGGAGGATTGGCAGTTCCAGCCACGATTTTTTCAAGCATCGCTGGAAGTCGATGGCCTTCCCACGGCCTTGCTTTTCGGTTTGCTTGCTGGGCTGATTTTGAATGTCATGCCTTGTGTGCTGCCCGTGCTGACTTTGAAAGCCAGCGCGTTGCTGCAGGTAAAGGATACGGAGCAGACAGCGCGAATGAGCTCTCTACGTGAACACATGCTGCTGTTCGCATCAGGCATTCTCAGCTGGTTTTGGCTGTTGGCGCTACTGCTCGGGGGGAGCGGCCTGATCTGGGGGCAGCTTTTTCAATATTCTCCTTTGACGTACGGTCTGTCAGCCCTAGTTTTCATGCTGGGACTTTCCATGTTGGGGGTTTTCAGCCTGCCGCTCATCGACCTGAAGGCAGGGGACAAAAATTCGCCGCGCCTACAGGCGTATTTCGCGGGTTTTCTGGCAACCCTGCTGGCTACACCCTGCAGCGGCCCCCTGCTGGGGGGAGTACTTGCCTGGGGCTTCAGCCAGAACACTTTTGTGCTTGGGATAGTGTTCACCTCCGTGGGAGCAGGCATGGCTCTGCCTTATCTGCTCTTCGCCCTGTTCCCCGGACTGGTGCGTTTTCTGCCACGCCCCGGCCCCTGGCTGGAAGTGACGGAACGCTTAGTAGGTTTTTTCCTGATGGGTCTGACCGTGTATCTCATTTTCCTGCTGCCCGAGGAACGTCGCATGTCCGCGCTGGTCTCATTGCCGCTCATCGCATTGGCCGCCTGGGTATGGGGGACATATTGCGGCCCCAAAGCTTCCACACGCCATCGCCGAGTACTAGGCGCTTTGGTACTGGGTTTGCTTGTTTCAGCAGTGTCCCTTGGCCTGCAGACAGCAACAAAAAATGCGGAGTGGGATAATTTCACACCACAGAAATTTCGTACATCTCTGGGGAAGGCGCCCCAGGTGCTGGTGTTCACAGCAGATTGGTGCCCAAACTGTAAGGTGCTGGAGTCCACTGTATTGAATTCCAGAAGGATACATGCCTGGCAGAAACGTTACGGCGCGCATTTTATACGGGTAAACCTGACACGGGAAAATGCACCGGCATTGTTGTTGCTGCGCGCGCTCGGCAGCAACAGTATTCCTTTTACCGCGCTTTTCCCCGCTGGAGAAGAATCCCGCACTCCCCTTGTATTGCGCGATATGTACACGCCAGGGCAGTTCGAAGAAGCTTTGGAACGCAGCTTTGTAACACCCTGATCCTTGAGTGAAAGCGACATGATGGGGATGCTCCAGAACAGATTCCCACTGAAAATGCTTTAAGAGGGCTGGACAATTGCTTTGCCATCTACGCTTTGTTTACGCTGCAGCTTGTCTCGGTAGGTCAAAATACCTTCGGCGATGCCTTCGGCGAGACTCTGCCGATAAGCCGTGCTGGAGAGGCGACGCGCTTCCTCCCGATTGCTGCAGTAGCCGAGTTCCACTAAAACCGCAGGCATACCGGTTCCGATAAGCACATAGAGCGGGGCGGCCTTAACGCCGCCGTCCCTGGTCGAGTAATGTTGTTTGCTCAAACGCAAAAGGGCAGTTTTTTGCAGCGCTTGGGCCAATTGCCGTGACTCCTGCGTACGTGCGCTGAGCATAAAATCCGCTAAAACAGCTGTCAAATCGCCCATCTTTTTGTTGCTGCCGGCGTTTTCCATGGTCGCCAAGCGTGCTGCTGACGTGTTGCTTGCTACATCCAGATAGAAGGTTTCAAAGCCGCAGGCCTGGGCATCGGCGGAAGCATTGACGTGAATGGAGACAAAAAGATCCGCTTTGCCCCTGTTGGCCATGCGCGTACGGTCATCCAGAGGAATATACGCATCTTTTTCGCGACTGTACTGGACGTCAATTCCCCGGTTCTGTAAAAGCCTTCCAACCCGCCTAGCCACGTCCAGCGTCACTTCTCGTTCTACAAGTCCGTTATGGGCGGTGCCGGGATCCTTTCCGCCATGCCCGGCGTCAATGAATACCGTCTGCACGGTGAGGGCCAGTTGTGAAGCCAAGTCTTTGGGAGCCAGCGCAGCCAGAACCGGCGCGTTCGGCTGGCTTGCTGTGCTGGCCGGCTGCGCGTATTTGCCTTGGACTTTTTCGGCAACGCCGTCAGGCTGACGCGCGGCATTGCTCTCTCGTCCAAGTACATCCAGAATAATTCTAAATGGTTCCTGTTCTACACGCGTCTCATAGCCGACAAGATTTGTAACATCAAAGAACAGCCGGATTTGTTCCTTGGAGGAGGTGTCAACGCGTATGGCATTCAAAGGACTGCCTGTTATGCGGGTGCCGGAACGTATCTGTTCAGCGGGAACCGCCCCTTGAAGTTCCAGAATTAAAGATGAGGGACCTGCCGCATTCTTCGCCTGCATTTGGCGGGCTTGCCAGTTTACGCTCCGGTCGAGTTCCACGACAATTTGTACTTTGCTCGCGCTTAGTGTTTTCCAGGCAATTCGGGTAAGCGCTCCAGCTTTTTTACGAAGGGGAGGCTGGGCGGCTTGCTTGGGCAGGGGCGCTTCTTTGGACGCGACTTGGATTGTAATTTTGCGTTCCAGTTCAAGCGCCCGCGGCAGCATATCACCCTGAGCATATTGGGTGCGGATGCGCGCCAGAAGGCGCAGGGCGCCTGCGGCATCCCCCATGAAATTCACCTTGATTTCAGCAGCTATGAACAGTGCATCATCAGCCAGACGACTTTCCGCATGGCGCATGGCCAACTCCTCAAACGCGGCCGCTGCACACTGATAGTCGCGCAGACCTCCCGAGCGCCGGGCAAGCTCACGGAGACTCTCCGCTTTGCGGAAAAGGACTGCCGGACGATTGGGCCATTTCGGATCCAGGTCATAAATTTCCTGAAATTCTTTTGCCAAGCGCAGCCAATTCTCCCGTTGTCCGGCACGGACGTCTCCGGCCCGTAAGCTGTCAAGTTCACTTTTTGCCTTGCTATAGCGTTGCTCAGCAGGCGGAAAAGAGCCGTACCCGTTTCCGTGCAGCACTGCCACCAGCGCGCAAAGCGCCAGCAAAAAGGCACAGGCCGGAAGCAGGCGTGTGAACACGCTTTGCCGGGAGATGTTTTTTTGCCGTTTGAGGGGCGCTTTTGTGGATACAGGCACGCTATCTTTCCTTATACATGGCGCCGAGGGGAGGGGAAATTACGCCTGACTCCTCCGCGGATGCGGTATTTTTTGCCAATGAAGGGCTCCCATGCATGATTGATACCAAAAAGACGCCGCCCCGCATGCTGCGGGGCGGCGCACATCTGCTTCTGCCCGGTTTGTCAGATTTAAGACTGCTCGATAAAATCCTGTAGCGAGGCCGTAGGTATGCGCTTGCCTAGAAAAAGGACCCCATGGTAAATTCAAAGCGACCCTGTTTCCAGTTTCCGTCATAGTTCTTGGTGAGCGGCCAGCCGTAAGCGACACGCAAGTCTCCCATTGGTGAACGCCAGCGCAGTTCAAGGCCGCTTGTCCACACCCAGGTATTGCCGTCGATCTGCATCCGTTTGGAATCGATGTTGAAGCCGCTATCCACAAAGGGCACAACGGCAAGCCCCAGATCTTTCTGGAACATCCAGACATATTCAGCGTTCACTATCCCCATGCGGTCACCGCCGATATGTTCCCCGGTATGTCTGTCACGAGGGGAAATGTCGGTATAAGAGAAGCCACGGATGGTATCTATGCCGCCCAGATAAAAACGGTCAAAGATGGGCACGTTGCTGCCGGTATTTTGAAACACGCCGCCCACTCGTCCGCGCAGATGTATGGTGTGTTCCGGCCGCCAAGTATAGAAGCCGTGCCATTCGGCGAGGGGTTTGATGAAGTTGTCGTTGCCGCCAAGACCGCCGCCGCCGTATTCGCCGGACAAGGTCGTGATGGTGCCCTTGGTGGGACGTACGCGGTCATCAGTGGTGTCACGGATAATGCGGGCGTTGACAGCGCTTGTCCAATTAATCCCCTTGTAATCCCTGATGATATCTGTCGACCAAAAACTGATGTCATAGATTCTGTAGCGCTCAAGGCGATAGCCCCAGCCGACCGTGGTAAACTCCCCGAGCGGATAGGCCATGCGTATAGCGGCGCCTGCGGTTTCTTTCATGAAGTTATCCCAAGTATCAAGGAGGTAATATAGATCACCTCCCACCGCGAGGTCGGTGTCCCAGAGCCGGGGATTGGTGAAGGAAAGCGTGCCGCTGCTGCGCCGCCAGGAAAAGAAGCCTTGTAGCTGCGCCCAATACCCGCGGCCAAAGAGATTACGTTCCATGATGGAGGCGGTGACACCCACATCATAATACGTGGAATAGCCAATCCCGGCCATGATGGCGCCAGTATTGTCCTCCTTGAGATTGACCTTCAGATCCACTTCGTCGTCCACGCCGGTAGGCACAAGTTCCGTATTCACCTGAGAGAAATAACGCAGACGGTTCAAACGTTCATTGGAGCGGCGCAGTTTGGCGCCATCGTATACATCGCCATCGGCCAGGCGCATTTCACGCAAAATGACGTTGTCGCGGGTTTTCTGGTTGCCTTCGATATTTACCCGGCGGATATACACTTTTTGTTTTTTCTGAATGGAATAGGCGATGTTCAGGATGTGCTCGTCCGCCTGGCGGTCGACCTTGGCGTCAACTTCAGCAAAGGCGTAGCCGAAATCACCATAGAATTCGGTGAGCTTCTTGGTATCTTCCTGCATGACGCTCAAGGAGAAATAGCCTTCCGTTTTTTTGTGTTCGGCAAGTTTGATAATTTCAAAGAGACGGGCTTCGGTGTCGATCAGGTCGCCGATAAATGTAATTTCCCCCAGTTTATAACGAGGGCCTTCGTCTACCTTGAAGGTGATGTAAATGCCGTCAGGCTTATAATCCACAACAGGGGGAGCGACTTGGACATCCACGTAGCCTTCGTTCAAGGCGTAGGCGGCGATGGCGGTGGCGTCGCGCTCGAGATATTCCTCCTTCAGCACGCCTGAACCGGTAATCCAAGAGAGTATATTGCGTTCCTTGAGCGCCATATAATCCTTTATGTCGCTCTGTTTCATACCTTTAAGGCCGTCAATGCGGACTTCTTTGATGTACAGTTGGCCGCCTTCTTCCACATTCAGGGTCAATACGGCGCCGCTGCCTGTCGGGCGGGGCTCCACGTTGGGCGTCACCTTGGCAAGATAATGGCCCTTCGCACGGTACAAATCTGTAATTTTTTGCAG
>WRKB01000216.1 GCA_009778295.1 Betaproteobacteria bacterium
ACCTTTACATTCCTGGCGCGTTTCAATAAGCCATCCGTCAGGCGCGCCTGCACAGCGGAGACCGGGCATGAAAATAGCCATCACCACATCCAGTTTTGCTCGCTACAGCGATGAACCGCTTGATCTCCTGCGCAAACGCGGTATCGGCTATGTCCTTAATGATAAGGGCCGTGTTTTGACCGAGGACGAAGCCAGAGATATCCTGCAGGGCTGCATCGGGGTGGCCGCAGGCACTGAAAAACTCAGCCGCCGCGTTTTGGATGCCTGCCCGGATTTGCAGGTCATTTCTCGTTGCGGCACCGGCATGGACAGCGTGGATCTCGCGGCGGCCAGAGCAAGGGGTATTGCCGTACGCAATACACCTGATGGCCCGACATTGGCCGTGGCCGAGCTCACTCTGGCGTACGCCCTGGATCTGCTGCGTTGCGTTACGCGAATGGATCGTGAATTGCGGGCCGGGACCTGGAAAAAACGCATGGGTTTTCTTCTGGAAGGGAAGAAAATTGGCATCGTGGGTTTTGGTCACATAGGGCGAGCCACCGCCAAACTTTTCACAGCCTTCGGCGCACAGGTTGCCTTCGCGGATCCCTGTGTCTGCGACAGCGGTTACCAGAAAATGGAGCTTGATGCCTTATGTGCCTGGGCGCAGCTTATCAGCCTGCATTGCTCCGCGCCCCAAGACGCTCTGCCTGTGATGAGCGCCGCACGCTTGGAACGCATGCAGCCGGGCTCCTGGCTTATCAATGCAGCACGTGGTGGACTTGTCGACGAGGAGGCGCTTTTCCGCCTGCTTCAGGCGGGGCATCTTGCCGGCGCCGCAATTGATACGTTTACACGGGAGCCGTATGCCGGTCCGTTTGTGGGCCTTGATAACGTCATCCTCACTCCGCATATTGGTTCGTATGCCCAAGAGGCGCGTATCCGCCAGGAAGTGGATACCATCAAAAATTTACTGGAAGAACTCGGGAAGTGATGTATGGCGCTTTCCTGCATAGTATTCGATTGTGACGGTGTTATTTTGGAGAGTGTATCCGTAAAAACACGTGCGTTTGCCCGCATAGCCGAGCCCTTCGGTCCCGAGGCCGTGGACAAATTGGTTATGTACCACAAGGTGCATGGAGGAGTGAGCCGTTATAAGAAATTTGAGTGGCTGTACCGCGAAGTCTTGGGACGTGAGATTACTCAGAAAGAACTTGAGGCTCTTGGCCGCCGGTATGTTGAAATAGCCTTCGAGGAGCTTTGCCGTTGTACTCTGGTGCCCGGTGTCGAAGATGTCCTCAAACGCTGGAACGGCTTGGTTCCTATGTATGTCTGTTCGGGTGCGCCGCATGAAGAACTGAATATCATTTTGCGAGGCCGCGGACTTAACCGGTATTTTACAGGAATTTACGGTTCGCCGCCCGCCAAGGCCGAATTACTGCACAGCATACTCGACTTGGCTGAGGCAGATCCCGCACAAACGGTCATGGTTGGAGACAGCATTACAGACCTGGACGCCGCTGAAGCTGTGGGCACGCTTTTCTATGGTCGCGGAAGTGAGCTGAAAGGCGGCAGCTTCCCTTGGGGCGAGGATCTTACGGGCTTGAATGCGTGGCTCGAGTCGTTATAATTTTTTGACAGGTATATTGAACGCTTTTGGCAGGGCGGAACCGCAAAATGCGTTCGTTATTTTTTAGATGCGGCTTATGCATGGGGTTTGCCGCATTTGGGGCACACCCGCTCATGATCCCAGACCGTGCTGCCGCAATATGCGCACGGCGTTCCCACAGGTTCTCCCACAGCTTGGCGGCAGTATGCGCAAATACTGGCCTGCCAGGGAATGATGCGCAGGCAGTGCGGACACACGCGGCTGATTCCCGGCTTTGGAAGCGCGGGGAGTGCCAACAACACCAGCACCAAAAGCGGCATCATACCGCAGGTTATGGTCCAGCCCAGCACATTGCGGCCCTTGTTGCCCGACACCAAGCCTCCCATCAAGCCGCCTACAATCATCAGAATGGCAAATTGCATAGCTTGTTTCCCTGTTTGGCTCCCCGCCGGGTGGATTTTGTCGGCTGACTCTCTCGTCAAGATATAGTAAATCATGTTGAACGCCAAGGAGAACGTATGCGCTATCTCCTGCAAAAGTTGCACATTTGTTGCGCAACACCACGGGATTTTTTATGTTTACTTGTCATTCGCGGGCAGATTTGGTGGAGCGCTTTTTGGGGGACGCTGGGTCTGCGCTGTAAGGCGGCCTTACTCGGCATTGAATGCGGGAGTGGAGTGCGGGCCGCCGGTGCCGTCATTTTGGCCCGCTGGCCCAAAAGCCGCATCCATATCGGTGCCGGTGCAAGCCTTGTATCTTGCTCCCGCCGTGCCACAGCGGCCGTGGTGGCTCCTGTGCGTCTTAAAACCCTCGGCCCGGAAGCGGCGATCGTGCTGGAGCAGGGCGTGGAACTGAGCGGCACGTCCATTGCGGCGCGCTCGAAAACCATACATATCGGAGCGCATACGATGATTGCTCCTGGGTGTGTGCTGGTAGATTCCGATTTTCATGCGCCTTGGCCGCCAGAGCGGCGGCATATTGATCCCGGCTACGATCGTGACGCCGGAATAGAAATCGGCGATCACGTCTGGATCGGCATGCGTTGTTGTATCCTTAAAGGAGTGCGCATTGGCCGAGGCAGCATTGTGGCAGCAGGAAGCATCGTGGTACATGACGTGCCTGAGAATTGCCTGGCCGCCGGAGTTCCGGCCCGTGTTGTCAGGGCATTTGGAAAGGAAGATTTTGGGTGAATATACGTTACATGGTGCTTGATGTGGAAACCCGCCGCAGCGCCAGGGAGGTCGGCGGCTGGCACAGGGCAGGAGCTATGGGCGTGAGTGTCGCTGTGCTGTATGACGCCGGTACGAACGCCTTTTTGCCTTTTGAACAGCATGCGTTGCCCGAGATGTTCCGTTGGTTGATACAGGCGGATTTGGTAGTGGGATTCAATATTCTCGGCTTTGACTACGCGGTGCTGCAAGCTTTCGCCGATATCAGGCTGAAAGATTTGCCTACCCTGGATATGCTTACGCACGTACATAGGCAGTTGGGACGCAGAGTTTCGCTGGACAACCTGGCGCAGGCAACCCTGCACGAAAGGAAAAGCGCCGACGGGATGGCGGCTCTGCGCTGGTGGAAGGAAGGAAAGCTGGCGCAGATAGCTGAATATTGCAAAATGGATGTGGACATCACCCGCCGTCTGTACTTGTACGGCAGTGAACACGGGCATGTATTCTGCTCGAATACGCGGGGCGAGCGGATGTGTGTGCCTGCGCTGTGGAGTGCTGCTTGAAGAGAAGGGCTTGAGTTTCTTTGCTCTGTACTGTATCTCGAAAATATCTATAGTCCGTCTATAGTATTTTCAGGCGCCGCAAGGTTTTTTATGCTATTTATAGCGGATTTACATATCCACTCCCGGTTTTCGCGGGCCACCAGCAAGCAATTGCATGCGCCTTTGCTGGCAGCTTGGGCTGCCGTTAAGGGGGTTACCGTACTGGGCACGGGAGATTTTACCCACCCCGTCTGGCGGGCTGAGTTGCGGGAAGCATTGACCCTGGATGAGGCATCCGGTCTCTACCGTCTGAAAGATCCTACGCAGGCCGCGCGCTTGCTGCCGCAGTTCGCGTCTTTTGCGGGGCGTCTGCCCCAGCCGTTTTTTATGCTCCAGGCGGAAATAAGCAACATCTATAAACGTGGCGGCCAAGTGCGCAAGGTGCATAATCTGGTGTACATGCCGGATTTCGACGCGGCTGAGCGCCTGTGCGGCCGTCTTGAGCAGATAGGCAATCTTTCGTCTGACGGACGACCTATTCTGGGACTGGACAGTCGGCATCTTCTGGAAATGGTGTTGGAAACGGACAGCCGGGCCGCACTTATTCCGGCCCATATCTGGACGCCCTGGTTCTCGCTTTTCGGCTCTAAATCCGGCTTTGACCGCATTGAGGATTGCTACGGCGATCTGACGGGAGAGATCTTCGCGCTTGAAACCGGACTTTCCTCTGATCCGGCCATGAACCGTCTTTGGAGCGCGTTGGATCGTTTCCGTATGGTTTCCAATTCAGATGCCCATTCCGGGGAAAAACTGGGCAGAGAAACTAATCGCTTTGTCGGCATGCCTTCTTATGACGGCATTTTTCATGCCCTGCGTAAACGTCCGGCTTCCTGCGAATTTGCGGGCACCTTGGAATTCTATCCTCAGGAGGGAAAATACCATCTTGATGGGCATAGGGACTGCAACATCGCGCTTGAACCCCATGAGAGCCTGAAACTGAAAAATATCTGTCCGGTCTGCGGCAAGCCTCTGACTGTGGGCGTGCTGCACCGTGTACTTGCCTTGGCGGACCGAGATACCCCGGCACAACTTGATGAGCCTGATTTTGCCTCTCTCATCCCCTTGCCGGAAGTATTGAACGAGCTGCTCGGCGTGGGCGTTAAAAGCCGTAAGCTTGCTGAACGGTACGCCGCACTTCTGGAACGCTTCGGACCAGAGCTGCAGATTTTACACACAACGCCGATTTCGGAACTGCGTCGGTACTGGGATTTGTTCGGCGAAGCCATAGAAAGGATGCGTAGCGGAAAGGTAATCATCCAGGGGGGGTACGATGGCGAATACGGCGTAATACGCGTTTTCGATGCAGACGAACGCCGGGCCTTCGCAGATAGCGGCAAACATCGCGCAGTGTTGTTGGATGTGAAGCCGTCCGCCAAGAAGGGGAGAGCGTTCCCTCGCCTCCTTGGTCAGGGAGTTGACTCTCCCCCTATGGGCAGCCTCTCTCCTCAAAACGAGAATATGTTGTCGGAACAGGCCGCTGAGGGAGTTGCTCCCTTGGTGGAAGATTTGGGAAAAACAGGGCTTCTCCAAGAGCAAGCCGGGCCTCCGCTTCTGCGCTTTTCTCCGGAACAGCGTGCCGCGTTTGAGATCTGGCCGCACCCCGTACTAGTGCTGGCCGGGCCGGGGGCAGGCAAAACGCGCGTATTGATCGGGCGCCTTGCGTATTTGTTGCATCAGGGGGTGCGCGCCTCGCAGATTGTGGCCTTGACCTTCACGCGGCGTGCGGCGAGTGAGCTTGAGGAGCGTCTGCGCCATGCTCTCGGCTCCGATATCCGCATGCCCACGGCCGATACGCTGCATGCCCTGGCTTACAGCATGTGGCACAAATTGAGTACGCAGCCGCCCATGCTGCTCTCCGAGGACGCAGCACTGCGCTTGTTTCGGGCTGTGAATCCCGATGTGCCCGCTCGCCGCCTTCGTAAGGACTGGGAACGTCTTTCCCTGGCGCGGGAGCGCCTTCAACCCTGCCCGGAAGATGTTTTGCCCGCGCGAGAGCGCTATAATGATGCCAAGGCGGAGTTGGGTCTTGCGGATTACACCGATTTGCTGGAATTTTGGCTGGCGCGGCTGGAAGATGGCGCGTCACGTCCTTGGCGGCATGTACTGGTTGATGAAGTACAGGACCTTTCCCCGCTGCAATGGGCACTCATTCGTGCCCTGCTCCCCTTGGACGGGCAAGGATTTTTTGGTATCGGCGACCCGGATCAGTCGATTTACGCCTTTCGCGGCGCCCAGCCCGAACTGCTTGCGGTCTTGCGGGCGGTTTGGCCGGAGATGACACTTTTCCGTCTTGAGCGAAGTTATCGCAGCGTACCGGACGTGCTGGCTTTTGCAAACGCCATTCTGAATCAAAAAGAAGGATGCAATCCCTTGCGTGCCGGCCGGGATGG
>WRKB01000217.1 GCA_009778295.1 Betaproteobacteria bacterium
CGTGCCCGGCGGCTCTGCCTGCTCCATGACAAAGGTGGTATTGGCCCTGATTTCCCGCAAAGCCAATACTGCCGGAGACAAGCCCGCAGTCATCTGCTCCGCAAGGTTCTGGGCGTCGGCCAGGGTGTTGGGTGACCGGACTTTCAACGTCTGGACAGCCTGATTCCAGGAAATTATGTAATCCTTAAAATACATTGCCCGGACATCTTTATGTATTTTGCTGATGTCGAGGGTGCTCAGCAACGTGACGCCCGAACCGAAGATCCAACTATCCGAGGTCATGCCGCGTATTATATCTGGGCAACGCTTGATAAGATATTCGTCGTATCCTTTTCTGGTATAGAGATAAGGAATGGGGAAGGTGTCGCCCTCAAAAGGGGATTGACCGATAGCGGCCCTGAAAGTGAAAGGAGGGGCGCCGCTTTCTTCAGCCTCTTCCTTCATTTTTTGATACACAAGATCGGGAAAAGGCGTTTTCAGCAGGGCTTTTCTCGCTTTGTCCAGCAAAGCGGCATCCGGCTCCACTGGAATAATGCCATGGGCGATGAGATACTCCATATGATGATGCAGCGCATTTTGCACATCCGCATGGCCGAGGTAATGCGCTGACCAGCGTGTCCCCAGCCAGCCGTCAATAAATTTTTTATCGAGATATTTCGGTTGACACAGCATCAGATAGGCGATGAGCGCTTTTCTCAACTCGGTTTGATTGGTCAGCGAATGTTCGATATTCTCTGCGGCATCAGCCCGCAATACAGGCATAAGGCGCGTATTCAGCGTGCCCAGATATGCCTTGTGCGTCGCCCTGTCAAAAGTATCGCCATAGTAGAGCCCAAGCCCGTTTTTGATTCTGGAATCTTCCCGAGGAGAATAAATCTGTGTGGCCTCTTCAATGAGCGCCAATTCAGGCAACATCGCCTGGGCATCCGATAGCTTGAGGGTCTGTTGCTGTCTGTTGGCAAAAGTGTGATATGCAACCTCAAGTTGCTCCATCCGGGAATAGTTGTTGACAAAACTGATGCCCAAAAATGTCGCCAGAAACAGAAACAGTGCGCCCGCAGCAAGCTGTAGGCCATGACGCTGTATGCGCATGCCCCAGATATGTTCCCTGTCGGCGTTGGCAAGCCGCGCTTCTGGGATGATTCCGTCCTGGAGCAACTTGAAAATAAAGAAACCGTTGACATACTCACCAAGGCTGGGGAGGAATCCTGCTTGCAGCGGGTTCTCCCCATCTTTGGCAGTGTTGGCAAGGAGATCTTGCTGAGACTTGGCGCTGGTGAAATAAAACCCACGAAACATAACCGGCTTGTGGTAGCGGGAAGGGCCGAACGCCTCGAAGATAAAATCTTCAAGCCGTGGCCCCAGGTTGGCGAGCTCCTGCGGAAAGCGGAACATATCTCCGCGTGAGGGAATATCCCGCTCACGATGGATTTTGGAGATGATCTGCTCGTTGAGAATCTGCATCAACGTTTTCAGTTCCGTCCGGACGGCATCCGGAGACATGGACGCTTCTTTGGACGGGCACCCGAAAATCTGTTCCCGCTCAGCCCGTGAAAGATGCGCGAAGAACTGATTAAAGCCGGGGACGGCGTCGCATTTTGTGAAGACAAGATATACCGGCACATATGAACGCAGGTGCTTGAGCATCTCGCTCAAACGGGTGCGGATATTGCGGGCTAAATGTTGACGGAGGGCGGCGTCGTTATCTGTAATGTCCCGCATGCTGATGCAGACGATGATGCCGTTCAGCGGGCGGGCGGGACGAGCCTTGAACAGGCATTTCAGCAAAGACATCCAGATGTTGTGCGCAAGTGTATAGGGCTTCGCTTGGGCGTATTCCCCTGGAATATCGAAAAAAACCGCATCGTTGCCATAAAGCGGTTCACAGTGCTCCGTGGGATTGAGTTGGTACAGATAGCGGTCGGCCTGCTCGTTCAGCGGGAATTTCAGTCCGGAATTCAGCAATAAAGCGGTTTTGCCGCAGCTGGGCGTACCCAGTATGAGATACCAGGGCAGCACATAGCGGGAACGGGTTTTGCTCCCATAAAAACTTGATTGGGTGACCGTTTTGACGGCAGCCTTTACGCGGTTCCGGACATGGTCAATTTTTTCCTTCAGGCGTTCTTTGTCCTGTTCCTGTTTTTCAATAACCTGAGCCCGTTCAGGATCGGCACGTTCCTTTTTCCGTTTTCTGCCGTAATGGAAAACAAGGAAAAGCCCCCAGCAAAAAATCAAGATGAGTATCGCCACCAATTTGGCCACAACCGTGTCGAGCAGCACATATCCGTCAATTGCCACCAGCGGGCCGACAATCCATATCAAGAGCGCCAGAATGCATGTGACGCACAGGGCTACAAACCAGGGAGTGCGGAATAATTCTCCTATCCTTCTGAAAAAACGAAAGATCATTGCTGTTCCCCCTCTTGAAGAGAATTTTTGGAAGCGGCTCCTGCCGGAGCATCCTCAGCAGACGCATTTTCCGTCGCGCTTTCTTCGTCTGATTCGGATTGTTCCGTTTTGATGTAGGGAGCCGCGGCAGGGGCGTGTTTCGCGTATTGCGTCAGCAACGAATCGGCTTTTGAAGCAAGCAGGCGTGAAAATCCCCAAAACGTGACTGACAGGCAAAACACAACAACAATGGCAACCAACCAGGCGGGTATATACGCGTATATTTTGCTTTTTGAAGCTGTTATGGGAATCTTGCCGGCAAGATCCATGCGAGCTTCTCCTCTGAGCAGGCGGATTTGCCGGTATAGTTGCTCGCGTAGCGCTTCCACCGCAAGCGATCCTCTGTCTTCGACCCGGTATTTGCCTTCGAAACCGAAACTCAAAAGCAGATAGAGCAATTCCAGAATATAGAGGTTGCTGGCCGGCTGTTGCATGGTTTTTTCCAACACCATAAAAAAGCGTTCCCCGCCCCAGGTTTCATTGTGAAAAGTGCTGAGCAAAGAACGCGGCGACCAGGAGTCTCCGGCGTCGGGAATGTTCGAACCGGTGATGCTTTCATCCAGTGCCGTGCAGAGTACATACCTGGCTGCGGTCATTTGCGCTTCGCTCACCCCGAGGGCCTGAGCTTGGGCGGTGAAGCCTCTGACTTCAGCTTCCAGCCGTGTTCTTAATGTCTCCAGCTCTTCTATCTTCCCATCCCGCAGGAGTATCATGTCTGTAAGCAGTTTCGCGGCGGCGTTGACCAGCGGATTCAATCCGGGGGTATACGCTTCAATGGAACTCTGTTGCGCGATATATTGCGGGTTGCGCGGGATTTGCCTGCTTTGGGCCACCGTCACCGGGGCAAATGGAAGAGGAGTAGTCTTTCGACTTTTGTCGAGATGGATGACTGTCTTCTCAAAGTCGTTTTCTTCCTGATGCTGTGACATGCATTACTCCTTGATGGCCCACAACTGTAACTGCAGACCCGGAAAAGTTCCGGAAACATGTACCGCACAGCCCGTGGATGTTTCAAACTGTGCACGTTGTTTGGACGTAAGGTCCAATTGAAAATAACTTTTTCCCGCATGGAAGGGGATTTGCCGTGGAGCTACCGGCAGGGGTTGTATTTTGACGCCCGGCAACTGTCCATTGACCAGTTCGCGGATGTTTTCGGGAGTGCCGATTTTGAGCTGGCGCGGCAAAAGTGTCCGTAACTGCTCCTGATCCATATCGGCATGGGCCACCAGTACAAAGATCGAGGTGCCAAGCAACTTTTTGTCATGGATCGGGGCGTAGCTGACATTGTCCTTGCGTGGCTGCAAGGGAAGCAACACCGCATGCTGCTCAAGCACCATGCTCAGGGCATAACGAGCCTGTTCCATAATAAGGGCAAAGCTTTTGTATTGCGCGCCGTGATCATAGGCCGGCAGCGAATGCGGACGTTTTCCGCCTTCAACGAAAGTCGCAAGTTCACCTGCCAGTGCCAGCAGCAAGGCATAGAAACTTTCGGGGTGGAGAGAGGCGATTGCGCTTTGATGGCGGAATACGGGTTCCAGACTGTTGATGCATTGCAAAAGAAGAAAATCCGCGATTTCAGCCGTTCCAGTTTGGCCGCTGTTGCTGATGCGACTGGCCAGATGATCACCCCTGTGGTTCAACAGACCAAGAACTTCACGCAGATACCCTGAAAGGACCGGGGAGGCTCCCAGGTGCAGAAAAGTGGGGGAAAAATCCTTGTCGAGGATAACATGCTGATCCTGGCGGCATTCTATCACCTGGGCGACCGGCATGGTGACGAAACCTTTTATGTTTGCGTCTTCCTCAAACATCAGGCGCAAATCAAAGCGGCCGCAGAAAATCTGTATTTCTCCGCTGCTTTTGTTTTTGTACGCGTTGCTGTCGCGTGCCGCCGTCGGATTGCGAATATAGCGGGTAGCAAGCCCCGAGGCGGCTTCATCCCGGCTTTCCAATGCGCCATCAAAGGATATCGGCAAAGCCAGCATGACTCTTTTTTTGTCCGTCATGCCGGGCGCAATATCCATGACCAACGACTCCTGCCCGTGTCCGATTTCAAACAGGGTGCCGTCAGGCAGAATTCCCTGAGCCTTACTGAGCACGACCTTGCCCATGCTCAGGCTTTGCTCGTCAATGAGAAATTCCGTAAAGCCCCACGCATACGGCCGCAGCATGTTGCTGCGCACGCGCACCTGCATGTCAAAATATCTGTCCTGTTGCTGAAAATGGACAGGGCTGACCGCCATTCCTTCTGCCCATATAATCTTTTCTGGAATCATGCCTGCTCTCGCTCCCTTTTATTGTGATTGTATGGGCCGCATGGCGGGCACCTGCTGTTTGTAGGGCTGAGGCGCGCCTGGCGATCCTTGGGCAACAGGCGGGGAAGGCATATTTCGTTCCAGCCCTCCGGCGCTGTCATGCTCATGTCCGGTGACTGGCTGCTCCATCGGTCTCTGAAGGGCGTTTTGAGAATCTGTTGCGCCAGGGTCTTGCTGGTGTAATCTGATTGCTTCTTCCGGTTGCCAGGATGACGCTTCTTTTTCGGGGATAAGCAGTATGCTGGCATCGTTCAATTCCATGGCGACCGTGTTGCCCGATTCCGGATTAATGCTCTGAATGGCCCGCCACTGCGCGCGTTCCATGTGCCTGAAGCCGGCCACCAGCCCCACAAAGCGCGTGTTTTCCCCAGGCTGATAGGCGATTCTTCGCACTTCACCAGGAGTCAGCACCAGTTCGTCAGCCGCGATAAGATCCGCGCCAAGCGTCTGTACTGGTTGTTCAAACAAAGTCTGAAAGTCTGCCTGTTTAAACGCGACATCCCGGCGAAGCTCATACATCTTTACGATAACAGGCGAGGGGCGCCCTGAATAGTCCGGATTGACGTTCGGCTGGCTGGCGACGACAAGGTCAATGCGGGGCTTTGAGCAACCGGACAAACAGGCAACACACAGGATGATACACAAAAATGGCAAACGGCATTTCATTACTTCTCTCCTTTCTGACGTTCAATACGGGGATTAAGGGTACGGCCCTGCACCTGGTAAGCGCGGGCGAAATCTTGCAGGAAAAGGGCGGCAAAGCCATCGTGATCGTCATGCAACGATTGATACATGCGAGTGAACGTGCGCCAGAGATTTGCGGTTCGATTCATACGAACCGGGCCGTTTATATCCAGGCGGGCTTCCACAGCCTGAGGGGAAAGTTTTTCCAGAGATGCTCGTACAGCGGCACGCGCTCCGGCCAGAAGCCCCATGTGATGGCTGTGCAGATCGGCAAATGCCGCGTGGACGGATTGTACCGGCGGCAGGATGCCTTT
>WRKB01000218.1 GCA_009778295.1 Betaproteobacteria bacterium
CCTTACCCGCAGCCCCTTCCGCCTTTTTTTCCCTTGCCGGAGTGGACTGTTCCGCAGCTTTCGCCTGCCTGCCCCCGGCTTTTTTTGCCGGGGCTTTGGCTGCCTTCGTCTTTTGTTTTACACCGGTTCGCGTCCTGGCTTGAGTACTGCCCGTCAACGATACAAAAGCGGGGTTGGCGGGCGCGTTCTTTTCCAGTGTGAGTTCAAAATCCCCCAGCACATTCATAAAATTGATATAGGCATCGTAGGGGTTCCCGTACGGATTGAAGTGTCTGTGTACATCACCGGCGGCGAACCACTTGGTGCACATATAATAGAAATGATCGGAAGTCTGGAGCTTGCGCCAGACCAGGAGTAAATCTCCACTAGCGCTTGCTTTGACGCGAGATTCCAAACGGTACAAAGCTTCCAGGGCATCACGCTGCATATCGTTGCCGTTCCAGGCGGTTAGATCGCGTTCCGTGTCCGCCCAGGACATAAATTGCGGCACATCCAGCCTTGCGACAGGCGTGAGTTGCTTGGCCGCCTCGGAAAGCGTTGCAAATTTTATCCCCGGCTGCGCGAGAATACAGGCAGGAAAAGCGCGCATAAAATCGAAAATTCCGCTGCCTTCCCCATGAAGCTCGCCGAACACCTCATAATTCATGAACAGATTGACCACATCCGATGTCCCGGCGGCGTCATGAATCCATTTGGCATATTTTTGCGCCGTCAGAGGATGTTCCGACCAATCGGTGTTTGAAAAACGCAAGGCGATGTCATCCGACAAGCTGTAGTTTTTCAGCAAAAGTTTCACCGTGTCGCACGACACGGGCGAATAGGCGAAATTCGGACTGCGCCAGCCAAGAACATGATCCGCGCCTTCCGCCAGGATGGCCGCATATCCCATATTTTCGACGACGCGGGCCAGCTCGTTGTTATAAATCAGTTCGCTGTTGCGGAACACCTTGGGCTTTTGACCGAACAATTCCTTGATGCGCCGCGCATGCAGGTCTATCTGCCCCGCAAATTCCTCCGGAGAATATAAAAACGCCAGGGAATGGTGGTACGTTTCGCCCAGGAACTCCACACAACCTGTATCGGAAAGCGCCCGAAAACTATCTATAACCTCTGGAGCGTACTGTTCAAACTGTTCCAGGCAGACACCGGAAATGGAAAAACTGATCTTGAATTTTTTCTTATGGCTGCGAATAAGCTGCAACAGCAAATCATTCATGGGCAAATAACATTTCTGAGCCACTCTGAGCAGAATATCGCAGTTCATATCCGCATCTTCATAGTGGTGATCCTGCCCTATGTCGAAAACAGTATAGCGGCGAAGCCGAACCGGCTGGTGCACCTGAAAATAGAGACAGACAGACGACATCTTACGCTCCTCTCCGCGCACGCAATTCGCGGTATAGCGTGTTCAGAAGCTCGGCAGCATTGCTCCAGCGTATATTACGCATTTCTTCCCGGCAATTTTTCACCATCACCTCTGCTAGACGAGGATAGGAAAGTACGGCGCAGATCTTGTTGGCCATTTCGCGCGTATCCCAAAAATCCACTTTCAAGGCATGCTGGAGCACTTCCGACACCCCCGACTGTTTAGAAAGCAAAACCGGCACGTCGTACAGCATGGCTTCCAGAGGAGTTATCCCGAACGGCTCTGAAACGCTCGGCATCACGTATAGATCGCTGATGGCAAAAATCCGATCCACATCCTTGCCGCGTAAAAAGCCTGTAAAGTGAAAACGGTTGCCGATACGCAACTGCCCCGCCCGGCGGATGATCCTCGGCAGCATATCGCCGCTGCCGGCCATAAAAAAACGTACATGCGGCATGATATCCAAAACAAGCTTCGCCGCTTCAATAAAATAGTCGGGACCTTTCTGAAACGTGACCCGTCCGAGAAACAACACCCTTTTTTCATGGCGCTGTTCCGGGGTCACGGCATATTTGGCCTGCACATCGGAGCGGGCGACCGCATTATGCACAACGCGCATCTTTTCCGCAGGAATGCCATACTTGGTCTGCACGATATTGTTGGTAAAATGGCTCACCGCCACGACAAGATCGGCATATTCCATGCCCATGCGCTCGATACGCGCCACTTCATGGTTGACGCCGCGCCCGCTGCGATCGAATTCAGTAGCATGGATATGCGTCACAAGCGGTTTGCCCGTTATCCTCTTGATCAGCATAGCGGCAGGATAGGTCATCCAATCGTGCGCATGGATGACGTCAAAATCCTCTTGCAGCGCGATCGCGGCCGCAGCCTGACTGTAGCGAAACACTTCGCTCATCAGATCCGGTCCGTAGCCGCCGCGCAGATCAATCACGCCTTCCCAATGTCGGCGGGAAGCTTCGCTTTCTCCCGCCAGCCCTGCCTGCTGCCGCCACCTGAGGTATTCCTCGTAGCTTTCCGGCGTGGTGTAGGGGATAAGCAAAGCATCGACAGGCCGCACGGTCAGCTTGTCTTCCCAAAGTTCGTGTACGCGCGTGCCGAGCGACATGACCTCGTGCCGCACGCGCGTGCCGGAAGCGGAACGCAGCGTGACGTGCCCGCCCGTATCGGAGCTTTCCACCAGACGCGGCAAGACGAAAATTATTTCTGTTCCTGTCCTGGCGAGCGCCTGTGTCATGCCGAAACACGCCGTGCCCAGACCGCCGCTTATGTGTGGAGGAAATTCCCAACCGAGCATGAGGACGCGCATTATGTCATACTCCTTGTCCCGGACAATGTATTTTCCCATTTGTCATACGTTTTGGGAGCGGCCCGCCGCGACAGTCGCAAAAGACGCAAACACTCGGCCACGCTCCAGGCTTGGGCGATACAACCATTCGGCGAATGGGGAGGAGAACCGTCAAATATTTCAGAAATGGTGCCCAAACCCGCCTCGCGCAGATGCTGGGTAAAGAGGGGGGTCACCTTGGCAAGCAACCCGCCTACCGCAGCAGGGATGTCCCAGGCCACGCGCAGAAGCGCTTCGGTATAATGCCCAAGAAGCCAGGGCCAGACTGTACCCTGATGATAGGCCGCGTCGCGCTTTTCCGAAGGCCCTTCATAGCTGCCTTCATAGCCTGCGTCATTCGGGGAAAGCGTCCGTAGGCCGAAAGGCGTCAGCAGGTGGTTGCGCACACACTCCACCACAAAAGGCTGTAATTCTTCTTCCAGCACGGGATAGGGCAGAGATACCGCAAAAATCTGGTTGGGGCGGATAGAACCATCGGTCTGCCCGTCGCGCCAGACATCTGCCAGATACCCGCCGCGGCGGTTAATCCAGAAACGGCGGCGAAAGTCTTCGCGTATTTTCCTGAGCAAGGCCGGGCAGCAAAAATCCGGTTCCTTAAAGAGCTGCCCGAGATAATCGCCGAAGGCCAGAGCGTTGTACCACAGGGCGTTGATCTCCACAGGACACCCGTAACGCGGAGTAACCGGCCTGCCGTTCACCTGAGCATCCATCCAGGTCAGTTGCGTATTCGCATTGCCTACATGGAGCAAGCACGCATCATCCGTATAGATATCCCTGTGCCTGCCTTGCCGGTATGCGACGAGTATTTCCTTGATCTTCGGCCAGAACTCCTCCCGTAGCACGGGCAGATGTTGCGGCGCATGAGCCAGCATTTTCTGCACCGCCCAGACATACCACAGGGAAGCGTCGGCGGAATTCCATGCATGATTGCCGTCGCCCGAATAATAATTGGGCACGAGGCCATCCTGCATCGTACGGCTTATGTTCTGCAGGACACGTACACCCTTGCTCATCCTGCCCGCGCAAAACGTCAGACCCGGCAAGCTGATCAGCGCATCGCGCCCCCAACAATCAAACCAATGGTAGCCAGCCAGGACATTCCAGCTTCCTTGCGGATCGCTGATGAGAAAACGGGACGCTTCCCGCACGAGGTGCGCGTCCAGATCCGTCCCCGAGGCGACAAGCGTCCGTCGCCTGCCGGTCTCCGCTTCCCACAGCTCATGCAGATCCCCCTGTACTTCTTCCGTACCAACGGCCCAGATGCTGGACTGACCGTGGGCAATGGGATCTTCGAACATCCCCGGCCTGAAAAGGTCTTCCGAATGCGGGAAACCGCGCTCCTCTTCGACGAGGTACTCAACATTGTAGTACCAGTCAGGTGCCGGATGAAAACGGCTTTCCCTCTCCCCCTGCATGAACAAGGGCGGCAGGTCGGGATACGGCCGGATCATCACCCCGTTACGGGCAGGGAAGACCTGGGTATCGACATGCAGGTTGGCATGGGTCGTGCCGTGAAAATTGCGGAAGGCCAGAAGCGGCCTGACCCGTAACGTAAGAGGCGGATGCACGCCTTCCACCCTGACGGTTGTGCGTATGAGCAAGACCTGCCGTTTGCGCAACAGGACGATCTCGCGGGTAAGGAACAAGTCCGCCAGACGATAATGAAATTTTGGCCAATCCCCCATTTCCGCGCGGTCGAGATATTCGTGCCCATGCGGATAGAAGACGCCGGGATGTTTTCTGGAGGAAAAATAGAACTCCTTGCCCCCGCCCTGAACCGACATTTCAATGGTACTGAGAAGGACAAAACGTCCCGGCCTGCCGGGAACATTCACCACCAGCAACCCATGGTACTTGCGCGTATTGCAGCCAAGAATCGTGCTGGAAGAATAGTCGCCGCAACCGTTAGTCAGCAGCCATTCCTTGCGCAGCGCTTTGCGTATATTCTGACACTCGGCTTTGTCGAATACGAAACTCATAGACACAACCTCATGAAACAAGGACAAGAACGCATCACCCCGCCTTACTGCATAACGGGAGCTTTGTCGAGCGCGGACAGCGCATTGCGGACGTTCATCGCGCTCCGTTCTCCGGGGATTTGCCTCCAATAAGCTCCAGACTGGCCCTGGGCATCTGGGCCAAATGCACTTTCAACTCAATACGCCTGCTGGCCTGATCGCCTTCTCTCGAATTTTTGGACGGATCCGCGTATTGCGCTCCCATGCCGTAGGTCGTCAGCGGAATACTCGACCCGCGCGCATACAGCATGGCGGCCAAGGTTTTTGCCCGTTCCTGGCTCAATTCATAATTGCGTTTTTCCTGCCCCAGACTATCCGCATGCCCGTATACGGTCACGCTGACGCTGACGCCCATGTCTTTGCCCAAGGTCTCCAGTGCGACCAAATTTTCAACAACCGCCAAAAGCTTCGGCTGATCGGCGGGAACAGGAATATCCTTGCCCAACGGGAAATACACCGAAACGGACTCGATCGCCCGGACAAGCTCATCCATCCGGTGCGCGCGCGGATCCTCCAAGTGTTGCGTGTCGAGCTGTTTTATACCCGGCAGCGAAAGCAGTTCCTGGCGGCTTCGTAGTATCCAGTCCATAGGCGCCGTGCCCGAGAGACGCAAGGTGCCGTTGCTGGCGTCAAACTCCATGTGCACGGTCTGCGGAGGATGGATGGCGTTCTCCACCCGCTTGGTAACAATAGTCGCCGCATATGACACAAAGGGCACCCTGCGGATGTGGAAACTTGCAGGTTCCACCCCCTGCTCCTGCAACACGTTCTCGATGGGCTTGGCAAGCTCGTCCTGCATGCAGGAGATCGTCCAGGGCGTGGACTCCGCCCTTTGAACATCATACACCACTATGCCCGGTTCGCTGTTGAGCGCGGCGATGCCCCGTTCCAGCTCTCTATGGATATGCGCCGCGACCAGCGCACGCTGATGCTCCGCATAGTACCAGCCGCCGATACCGCCCGCCACCGCCAGGACAGCCAACACCGGCAGCGCCTTTATCCATACCGGCAGTGGCCT
>WRKB01000219.1 GCA_009778295.1 Betaproteobacteria bacterium
ACTGGCCGCCATAGACGCCAACCACAGGGGCAGACACCGCGCCGAAGAACTCAGCCGCCTTCTGCACCTCTACCCTCAGGCGCACATCCAAAAACGCAGGCAGCGGGCCGCCTTTATCCGCGCACAGTGGCTACGGGTTATCTACCTGCACATGGCGGAGACCGAAGCCAATCCCCGGATGCGTGAAGCCTACCTCAAGGCGGCACAGGGAACGTTTCGCGCGGAAGGATGACCAATAGAGCAATTTAGCCTTTTATTGGCCTCTTAGCCGGTCATGGCTCTAAAAAATTTCCCTGCTCAAGCGCCCGAACGTCTTCTGGTGACGGGACAGGACGCTCTTTTTCGTAAAGGAATGCTCCTGTGTGCCGCTGTGTTCTACGCAGAAGCTGGCGCAACTGGCCCCCAGGGCCGCCGCTTCCGGAATCCCAAGCCCGGCGACGATCCCCTTGATCAGGCCGGCCCGGTATGCATCGCCCGCACCAGTGGGATCAAGCACGCGCGCGGGCCTAGCAATCTCGATATTGCTCGACCGCCCCCCATACACGCGGGAACCTTTGCCTCCCAAAGTGACAATAAGCCACTCCACGCGTTCGGCCAGACCCTTTTTTGTAAGGTTGGCACGCTTCAGGATGAGTTCCAGTTCATAATCATTGCTGATGCACATAAAGGCGCCGGTAAGCGCCTCGGTCAGTTCGCTGCCGGAAAGAGCAGGGATCTGCTGCCCCGGATCGAAAATATACCGGATGCCGCGTTCGCGGAAAAAGGCCGGCAGCCTCACCATATCCTCATGATTGCCCGGCCCGATGATCGCTATGTCACGCAGGGGATCCAGCTCGGGGAAGGCGTATCCGCAGGGAAAACGCATGGCGGCGGGAGAAAAGGCGGTAATCTGGTTGTTGCTCCGGTCAGTAATGATGAAGGCTGCGGCCGTGAATTCATCCTTGACTATGCGTATGCCATCGCGCGGCAGCTTCAGTTTTTTGAGCGCCGCCTCGTAAATAGCGAAATCCTTGCCCGCCGCGCCGAGGATATGCGGCTTTTCTCCCAGCAGGGCAAGATTGTAGGCAATGTTGCCCGCAGTGCCGCCACGTTTGAGATCCACCCGGTCAATCAAAAAGCAAACGTTCAGGATATGCAGCCGATCTGGCAGCAGGTGCTCCTCAAACGCCCCGGGAAACGTCATGATGCGGTCATAGGCGACCGAACCCGAGATATAAATGGACATGCAGCTTTCCTCCGGGCAGCCTTTTCCCTTACAATATGTTGGAATTCTCCGTGCTTTCCCGTATCCAGTCCAAAAAGCCGGCCTCGCCCCGCACCAGCGGCACGGCGACGACACAGGGAAGCTCATAGCTGTGCAGTTCACGCACCCTGGCCGCAAGCGCCTCAAAGCGGTCTTCGGTGGTTTTGGCAAGAAAGGCGGTCTCTTCGGCGGATTGCACTTCGCCTGCCCAGCGATATACAGATTCCACCCGTCCGAGGATATTCGCGCAGGCCGCAAGCCGCTCTTCCACGAGTGCCCTGGCGATGCGGCGCGCCTCATCCGCATCGGCGGCGGTTACATACACCATGATGTACATACCCTGTCTTCCTCCCGGCAGAAACGGACAAAGCCTTGCCAAAGATAGGCGTGATATGGCATATATCTTACCGGCTTATATCTACTACAGAAAATAAATCCCCGCAACGGCCCGGCAATAAGCATGGACGAAAGCACCCAGGCTGAACGCATTCTGACCGCCTTACGGCGGCGCTATCCCAACCCTGTACCGCATCTGAATGCGGTCTCCCCCTGGCAATTGCTGGCGGCAACGATCCTCTCCGCGCAATGCACTGATGCCAGAGTCAATACCGTAACGCCCACCCTCTTTTCCCGGTGGCCGGGACCGGAAGAGACCGCACGGGCCGGTCTTGCCGAACTGGAAGACACCATCCGCAGCACGGGCTTTTTTCGCATGAAGGCGCGCAATATCCTGCAAACGGCGCGGCGGATCGTGGACGTCTACGGGGGACAGGTGCCCCGCAGCCTCGCCGAACTCATCACCCTGCCCGGGGTAGCCCGCAAAACCGCCAACGTGGTGCTGTGGGGCGCTTTCGGCATCAATGAAGGGCTTGCCGTGGATACGCACGTTGCCCGCATTTCCCGCCGCCTGGGATTGACCAGCGCCCAGGTCGCGGACAAAATCGAACAGGACCTGATCGCACTCTTCCCGCGCGCAGAATGGGGAAATGTAAACCACCGCATGGTGTCCTTCGGCCGCGACGTCTGCCTGGCGCGCGCGCCGCGCTGCGAGCGCTGCGAACTGCTTGTGAACTGCCCGCGCCGGGGCGTTGATAACTCGCGTAAAATCCGCTAACTTGCCCACCTGCGAGGGGAGTATGACACAAACACACATCCTGCTGGAATCCGGCGGCAACGAGCTGGAAATCATCGAGTTTTATATTGAGGAACAGCTCCCCAACAGCAAATCCTATTGCGGCTACTACGCCATGAACGTCGCCAAGGTCCTGGAAATCATCCGCATGCCGGAAATCACCAGCGTTCCCAGCAAACACGACAAAGCGGTACTCGGCACCTTCAACCTGCGCGGCCGGGTTCTGCCTTTGGTGGACTTGGCAAAATGGCTCGGCAAGACCAGCACCCCCCATGACGCGCGTAAAGTCATCGTGTCCGAATTCAGTGGAGTCGTCACAGCCTTTCTGGTTTCCGGGGTAACCCGCATCCACCGGATCAGCTGGAACCAGGTCGAACCGCCGGGGCAGCACGTACAGAACTATTCGCGCGACAGCATCACCGGCGTAGTGCGCATTGACGAGCACATCCTTTTTATCTTGGATATGGAAAAGATTGTCGCTTCCATGGATCCGCACCATGCCGGCAAAGCTTTCACAGCGGATCTGGAAGAGATCGACGCAACGGATGCCCGCAGCTTTCATCTGCTCGTGGTGGATGATTCCACTTCGCTGCGCCATCTGATCAAAGACACGCTGGAAAAGGCCGGATATAACGTCACCACGGCTTCCAACGGCAAAGAAGCCTGGGAATACTTGCAGCGAATGAAGGCGCAGGCCCAGGAAGAAAATCTTCCCGTCACGGAAAAATTACACATCGTAATTTCTGATATCGAAATGCCGGAAATGGACGGGCACGCGCTCACCAAACGAATTCGGGAGGACAGCGGGCTGCAAAAACTCCCGGTCGTACTCTTTTCTTCAATTATTACAGATACTTTACGCCATAAGGGGGCGAGTGTGGGCGCGGATGATCAGATTTCCAAGCCCGACCTGCCCGGCCTTACCAAGCGCATGCGCGCCGTTATCGCCGCCAAGCTGGGCAAATAACGCCCGCCATCAAGCGGCATTCCGGCATACAATCCAGGCCAGAGCAAGTGCAAATTTAATGGCAATCTACTCTAGCCATGCAAGAGATGATGCAGTAAGATATGCAAATCATTCTGTATTTCTGTATCCGGATGCGTAACGCCTTCAAGCACAACGGTCTGCACAATCGGCGTCACGGCACCATCGCCGGCGTGGACATGCAATACCACGTTTTCAAAGGTTTCCCCGTTGACCGTCATGGTCTCCTGACTGGCGGTAACCCGTGAAAGCAAATAATCGACCGTTGCATCTTCGCCGAACAGATCAGGCAGATCAAGATGCGCATCCCCGAAACTGACGTGGCGCACTTCGGCCGCTTGGCTCTGCTCGACTGGCGCCGCAGAGAAAGAACCGCCGATAAGCAGATCGGAACCATCCCCCAGCAGATTGCCGTCGATTGTGGAGAGCAGTCCGTCGGCGCTGTGAAGGGCCGTCGCGTGTTCCGCATGCTCACCCAAGATGGCATGATGATGTACGTCGCCATGCGGGGAGTCTTCCGCCACAAGTCCAAAATCCGCGCCGTGATCGTGGATATGGAATAGATCCGGAACGGTTTCCGTCCGCAATTCGGGCAAAACAGCGCTGAAATCCGCATGCGCGAGGGCCAGCAGCACAAGAGTCAACTGGCCGGTATCAAGAAGAATCTGAGCCTGTGCCGCAGTATCAAAGGAGTTCAGCATGGAGGGGTCCACTGCGCTGCCTATTCCTATGGCGTACAAGGCCAAACGCTGCGTTCCATCCATAATTTTCCGGCAAGCATGCAAGGATTTGCCGGCTTCCAACGCGCCCGAACTGACGCCGCTACCGCCCTGTACTTTAGTCGTCAGACTCTGATAGGCGATACCGCTGCCATCCAGGGCCGTAGCAGTGACGGCCCCCACGGGGTCATGCCACGCGCCTCTGCGGTACTGCTCAAAATTGCCACTGGCGCTTATCCGGTAGACCGCTCCCCTGGCTTCGGACAGCCTGCCGCCCGAGGCGTCAAAATAATGGGACCGCCCCGGCACGTAGTATTCCGGTAGCGCGCAGCACACCCGCCGGGCCGGACTGTCAGGAGCAAAAACGGCGTTGGCGGCGCACCAGTTCAAGCTTGAACCCACGCGCACTTCAAACTCGCCCTCCTCGGAGGCGCGGTAGCGGCGCATGTTGCTGTTGCTGCCTACAGCCTGCCCATTCGCATCGTAATATACCCGTCCCTTGCCGCCATATACGAATTCCGTGCCGTTGTAGACATAAACTCCGGATTTGCTGGACGCGATGCTGTGGGTGAAGGTGTCATGGTAATAACAGGTGGGCTTGCCGTCAGTGATAAAAAACACCGCGCTTGAAGCCTGTTCATCGTCGCACGCGGCAAACCACTCCCCGGCCTTGTGAAAGGCCGCCTGATAATTGGTGCCGCCGCAGGCCCGAAGCCCATGAATCGCCTGGTAAAAAGGATCTTCAGGCCGGGAGCTGAATTCCGTAAAATTTTCCACCGCAAAAAACGCGGTAATTTTCTCGGAAAAGCCGATCAGGCAGACATTCAGCCGTATTCCCCGCGCTGCGTATGTGGCAAGCTTGGCGGCAAACTGCTCCAGAGAGTCCTTCAGTTTTGCCAGTTGCGGATCATCGCGCTCCATACTGCCAGAGGTATCCACCAGAATAGCCACATTATGCACGGGCGCGGGAGCTTCGGGCTGCAACTGCGCCTCTGTGGAAAAATCGGAATCAAGATAAAGTTCCTGCACCAGACGCCGGAAGTCGTCCACGCTCATGGCGCGCTCCTGTCCCGGCGGGACGGCGGCAGGAGAAGAGGCGGAACGCGCCCCTCTCTTGAACGGGTCCACACCGACAGGAGGAAAATTTGCTTTTATCCGGCCAACCATACCGCTTTCCCGGCACACCAAGCTCCAAGGCAGACGCCCCCCGCTCGCGATACCTCATCAGAACATTATCAAATTGACTATATTTTAAAAATATACATAAAACACAATAAGATATAAAAACGAAACACCCTAATCCATATATCCCAGCTAGATTACTTTGTCATATACACGCTGCGCTTAAAAAAAGCAAGCTTTTCCCCTTTTTTTCTTCCGGTACCCACTACAAGACATCCCATACTTACCCTAACGGTTCATTATGAAAGGCTCTGTTACGCACTGATTGATTTTCTATTTCGTATAACAGAGCAAAAGACACGCTCACTCTGGCGCTATTCGGCGCAAATATATTGCGCCTACGCCTTCGTGGCGGGCAGCCGCCCAAAATTTGGCGGCTGCCTCGGCTCTGTTGCAGGAGCAGATAGACTTCACAAATCAACCGTTTCCTGCAACAGAGCCTTATGAAAAGAGCGCCTCGCCGAAAAGCGCGGTTTTCTGCTCGCTTACGGCGGCTATGCCGCCGTGACATGGGTCGTCAAATTCGGATGCCAGCCTATGCGAACGTGCCCGCAGGCGAT
>WRKB01000220.1 GCA_009778295.1 Betaproteobacteria bacterium
TCGCTGGAGAAACGTATGTCAAAGATGGTAAAACCTTCGCCCAGCAGGTAAGCATTGCGGTAGCTTATGTAAGGATAATCAGGGGTCAGATTCTCCCAGCGCAATCCGACTTTGCCCACAAGTTCCGCATTGAAGTTCAGGCCCTTACGGTCGACGACTGCACATACGCAGGGCCAGTAGTCGTGCTGATCGGCTTTGACACGTTCAAAGAGCTTGAAAAATTCCCGTAGAAATTGGCGTAGCTGGCGTAGGTCCTCAACCTGGATGCTGACGACGTTTTCATGCAGCAGGTATTTCAGCTTGTGCTGTTTGAGCAATATTTCAATTTCGCTGTACATGGCGCGCCAGCCGGACTGAAACGGCTTGTCCAGCGGGTTCCCGAGCGGACGGATAATGGCATACCACCCCTGTGATGAGGTATAGGGCAGCCTGGGGTCAACGTGAAGGTCTGCCCAGGCGATTTTTGCCATACCCTGCAAAAGCCCCTTTTCTTCAAAGGTAAGGCCGGGTATACTCTCGCCGTGTTCGCGCAGTTTGGGATGCAGCCAGATGTCCAGGTTTCGCGTAGGAAGAAGCGATTGATTGCTGAGCAGAGTTTCCACGGCCAAACCGAGTTCGCGTTTGTTCCCAAGAACGAGCTTGGCGGGAAAGACGACAATCGATACTTTGAGGTTATTAAATTTTTCCCATACAGACAGACGGGCCAGAGCCAGCAGCACGTCGGAATTGAAAAAGAAATACAGGCTTTGATCGCGATCCGTAGCGAGACTCATACCCCCGTAGTCTTGGAGGGTCTGCGTCACAGCCGGATCCGGATCGCCCTGCCAGCATAACCAGGCAGTAAAACCTGCCGAACTCATGCGGCTTTCCGTGCTGGGAGGCACGCGCTGTAACATATCGGCAAGCATCGGCATATACATTAACCCATAGTAGACGCGGACATTGCCGCGCGTATGCACAGGAGCGGACAATGGATATTACCAAAACCCTCGCAGAACTCAAGCAAGAACCCGGATTCACGGAACATGTGGGCATGATGCTTGTTCATAACGGCGTCGTGCGCGCATGGTCGCGCATGGATCATGCGGCTGTGCGTTCCGTGCGAGTCCGCCCTGACCGGGAACGCATGCGCGACATCTGCCGGGAGATGGAGCAACGGCCCGGCATTTTTCGTATTTTGGCCGAAGCCAACGAAGGCGAACTCAAACCCGGAGATGATTTGCTCTTCCTTGTCGTTGCTGGCGACATTCGCGAAAATGTCAAAAGCACTTTTGCCGAACTGCTTGACCGCATCAAGTCAGAAGCGGTCATCAAACAGGAGATGCTCGCCTGAGCGGATGAGCGCTCTCTTCGCGCAAAGCGCATACAATTTGTCGTACATATTGCGAAAAACTTTATGGGAGCGGTTCAGGCCGGATATTGCGCCATGAATTCGCGTTCCGCCTCGATGGTTCCGATGAGTATTAACTCATCCCCCTCCAGCAGTGGCGTAGCGGGGTTGGGAGGAAGAGACAGGTCTTTGCCGCTCCGAACGGCCACAACATTGCACTGCGTATTGCGTCGCAGATTGCTGTCGCGCAGGCTGACGCCCACAAGCATGGGCGGCACATTGATCCGGAAAATATTCAAGCCTTCCGTCAGGGCGAACACGCGCCCCGGTGTCAGGATGTTTGCGATAACGCTCGTAGCCAACGTCGCTGTGGACAAGACAAGGTTAGCTCCGGCGCTGTAAAGGGAGGGCACGTTGCGCTCCAGGGTCGCACGGCTGATAATCTGCACATCGGGGCGGAGCTTGCGGCAATAAATCGTCAGATAGATATTCAGGTCATCGTCGCGGGTGGTGACGATGACCGTGCGGGTCGTATCAATCCCTCCTTTCCGCAGGATGTCGCGGTCGGCGGCGCTGCCCAGGATATAGTTGTTCGTGGCGTTTTGCGGGATAATGGCCGGGTCTTTCTCCACCAGGCAGAACGGAATATTCCGCCCTTCGAGCGATTTCGCCACAGCGCGTCCCACTCGGCCGCCTCCGAGAATGAGCATCGCGGCTTCGCTCTTTTTCTCCGCACTTTCCATGCGGCTGTCGAACCTGTCCAGGCGATCCGCCGTGCCGGCAAGCAACAGCATGTCCTCCGCCTCGATCAGCATCTCCGGCAGGGGAGGCGTATATTTTTTGCCGCGCCATACGCCCACGACATTCAATCCGAAATGGCTGCGCAGATCCGTCTCGCGCAGGGTTTTTCCCACATAAGGCGTGCGCAGGGCTGGCGCTTCGGCGATGCACAGGCTTGCGAAGCGTCCGATAGTGTTGGTAAACATATGAAGCCCAAAGGCGCGCCCGGCCATGGCTTGGCCGAGTATTTGCGCAAAATGGTAGACGTAATTACAGCCAGCGAGACGCAGAATATCAAGTGAATCCTCATGATCCGCGGAACTCAGCAGTGGGACGCCTTGCGACGCTTCTCGCACCTTGGAGGCAATATTGGTGTTTTTCAGATCGTCGTATAGGGTCACTACCATGGCGGCAGCGTTCACGCGCAGATTTTCATATGTCTGGCGGGAGTCCAAATCGCCTTCGACAACTCGGTAATGTCTGTCAAAAAGATCCAGCGCCAGTTTGGCGTCTGAAACGAGCAGGGCATAGGGAGTGCCGAACTGGCGTAAATGCTCCACCAGACTCATGGCTATACTGTCGGTACCCGCCACGATTACATGTCCGGAGGTATCCGCTGGCAGGTCGCGAGGAACAACTATTTTAAGCTGGGCTTCCAGCCAGGGGCCGTACACAAAGCGGATAAAGGTAAAGGGCATAACGAACATGAACAATAAAATACCCGAAAGCAACACGACGATGGTGAATATTCTGCCGAGATCGCTGTCAAAAGTGATGTCGCCAAAACCCAAAGTCGTCATGACGGTGAAGGTCCAATACAGACCTGTAATTGGCGAGAATTCCCTTCCTTCAGCTTGCATGATGAAGTGGAAAAGGATGCTGTAGATGGCGGTGAGCGTGATTAAAAACAATAACAGGCGCAGCATGAACAACATGTTGCGCCTGTTGCTTTCCAAACCCACAAAATAGGCCATTTGGGAAAAAATAAATTTCATGGACGCCCTTTCGGCAGAACGCCTGCCGTTCACGTGGCGTCCTGGAGCATTGTACACTGAGGATTGTCGTTTAGCGGCGCGCCAGCTCCTGCCTGCGACAGCCTCGCGGCAGGATGTACAGGGAATTCCTTGCAGAGCAGTGTTACATTTTTGCAGGTGATCTGCTCTATTCAAAGTGTTTCTTTAATTCCTGATAATCTGCCTTGCCTGTCCCCAGCATGGGCAGAACGCATTCGTACACCTCGTCTATCCTCCACAGAGCGCCAAGGCCGGCTTCGCGCAGTCTGGCGTTCAACTCGGCAAGATCCATCCGTTCAGGCCCCATGGCGATGATCCGCCCCTGCGGGTCGTCGACAAGCGCAATATGCAAATTTTGTTCATGTTCTCCGTGTAAGGCCGCCTCCATGGCGGCGAGGGAAATCATCTCCCCGGAGCGTTTTACAAAACGTCTGGCACGTCCGAGGAAATAGAGCATTCCCTGATCGTCACGGAAAAGATCGCCGGTAGGATACCAGTCCGCATGGGCGGAAGCGGAGATCCGCACTCTGGGATCCGCACCGTCAAGGTATCCGGAAAATACGCTTGCCCCCCGCACATAGAGCTGATCCTCGTATATGCGGTATTCAAGGCCGGGCAGTATGCGCCCCACGGAACCTGGCCAGCCTTCCACATTCAGAGAAATGACGGGTGAGCATTCGGTAACGCCATAGCCTTCTATCAGCCGGCCTTCCGGACAACGTTCGGCAAAAAGCTCCCGCGTGGCCTGCGGGCAGTCTTCTGCGCCGAGCATGACCTGCTTGAACGGCAAAGCTTCCTGGGCTGCCTGCAGGATGCCGTGTAAAAAAACCGGTGTCCCCACAAACATTGAAGTCTTGTATTCGACAGCAGCCTTGGCCAAGGCCGGAGCGTTGGTGGGATCCGCTATGCACACGGTCGGTACGCCGCAGACCAGCGGCAGAAGGATGTTGCTCAGAAAGCCCAAGGCATGGAATCCCGGCAGGCAGCATAACAGGCTCATCCGCTTGATGTTCAGGGGGTCGCCCATGCATACGGACAGCAGATCCCGCAAGTTGCTCATAACATTGCGGTGTGTAAGAGGTACGGCTTTGGGTAAAGTCTCGGAACCGGAAGTAAACAAAATCACTGCAGTGGTATTCAAATTACCGGACCAGTCAAATCCGAATATGGAGGCAAAAGCTTTACGTCCCAGGCGGCGCGTATCCACATCCTCCAGGTACACCGCCCTGGTGCCGGGCGGCATGCCGCGCCCGTACATCCGCCTGCTGGTCAGCACGTGCGTTATGCCCGACACGCGCGCGCAGTGTTCAAGTTGGGCGGAACCCATATTGTAGTTCAGCATGACAGGCGTTTTACCTGCACCCAGGCAGCCGGCGAAAGCCGCCATGGCCGCTGCTCCCGCAGGCAGCGCTATGCCCAGTCTGCGGCAGGGCAGGCCGTGCAACAGGCTCGCAACCGCCTTGGCATAGCCCATAAGCGCGCTACGCGGAAAATGCTCCCCCAACGTCAGATCTGTCACCTCGCCCCGGCGGGAAAGAATTTCGTGGATGGGCACAAGTGGAGGAATACGTATGGGCGCGGGTTCCACTTCGGCCAGAACGGGCAGGGCAGCCGGATACGCCTTGTTGAGCAGCAGCAGGGCCACATCCGCCACAGTGCGCAGTTCTGCCGGAGCAGGCGCATAGCCGCAGGCGGATTCGATCTGCAAGATCATCTGCACCATGGACAGACTGTCGATGCCAAGATCTTCCAGCAAGCGCGTTTCACCGCCCATGTCGGGAGTGGCTCCGTAGGGTTTGAGCAGGGCCAGGGCCGGCGCCAGGTCCACATCCGGAGGGACTTCGTCAAATTCGCTGACCACGGGCAGACGCACGGGAGTTACACCCGGCACCACCGGAACCAGAACGGCGTTTTGGTTTCCCGCGAGAAACCAGGCGGAGATAATGGAGTTCATCCGTTCCACGCTTACGCAGTCTGCCGCGCTCGGAGTGTGGCGGCGCAGCATCAGGCGCACACGACGGCGCGGCAGAAAAGGCCCGAAAAGTAAAAAGGCCGGCAGGAGCTTCAACAGTGTATGCACAACGTTCATACGTTCGTCTGCGTTCAGGTAGCGGGAAAAACGACTGCCCCACAAGCCCTCTGTACGCACCAGAATCAATTCCGGACGGTTGAGTCCTCTGATTTCCATGGCTTTCATGATGCGCCAGACACCACTCCTGCCCTTGAGCACATCGCGGCCGTCGCGTTGCAGGCGGCCACCGGGCCACATAAGCACGCTCCGTCCCCGGGCAAGGTTTTCCACGGCCTGATTGACAACCTGTTCTACAGCAGCCGGGTCTCCTCCCCGGCTCAAATCCGGAACGACAATGGGATCAATGCGCCCAGCCACGCGCCGGAAGCGCTTGAGTACATTTTCATCCATCACCGGACGCGGATGCAGATGCGCGAAATGTGTATAAACGATAATCGGGTCAATCAGTGCGGGATGGTTGGCAAGTATGAGATAAGGCCCGCCATCCTGTGGAATGGGGTCACCATAGGGCGTGATAAAATAACGGCGCCCCAGCAGAAAGGAAATCCAGCGTACCGCACGGGAGGCAGGCTTGAAAAGCAGAGGCTCAGGCGGATTCTCCTGTGGAGCTTCCGGCACGCGGGAGACGGGGGCCATACGCTTTCCTGGGTTGGCTAGCGGAACGTGTTGGTGTGGCAGGGCATCAGACGACTCGAGATCTCAGTCCAAAA
>WRKB01000221.1 GCA_009778295.1 Betaproteobacteria bacterium
CGGAGACTGATGACAAAGCCCGAAAGACGGGCAACATCTTCGCAAAGGCGCTTAAGGAGTACAGTCCTTGGCCGCAAAGACCAAGGCTTCATACCAAAAAAGCTGCGCGCCCGGCTCCTTCCAACTCCCGCCGGGAAGCCCCGCCTTGCGGCACAAATTTTCCAGATAGGCCAAACGATCCCATCCCTGTTCGAGCGGCACCTTAGGCAGGAATACCCCGGATCTACCGCCCAGACGCAAGAGCAGTCCATGACGGCCCACTTCGATGCGTTCCGGGTCAGGACAGGGCGTGATTGGCCCGAGTACGGAGACCTCAATTTCCGTATCACCCAGTTCTTCACGTCGCAAAGGCGGAAAGCGGTGGTCCCGGAAAGCGGAGGCGAAGCCCATGCGCGCTACATTTCTATATAATTCCTCCTGCGGAATGATCGTGCCGATGCAGCCGCGCAGATGGCCCCCGCGTGTCAGCGTCACGAAGGACCCAAGTTTTTCGCGCAGTGTACCTTCTTGTGGTGTCGGAATATCCGGACTGTCCGGCTGCTTGCCCGCAAAACCGCATGCAATCCCCCATCGCGCCAGTTCGCACAGCGTGCGCTTTTCCTCACACGTCAGACTGAAGTTTGTGGACATGCACACCTCTTATTCTTCACTTTTCCATAGCGTTCGCAAAACGCTGACGCAACGCTTCGAGTTTTATCCTGGCATCGACAAGGGACTGGCTGCGCTCACGTTCACGCCCCACCACCGTAGCAGGTGCACGCTCCATAAAGGACTGATTGGCGAGTTTCATCTGTACGGCGAAAAGCTCCTTGCCGAGCTTGACAAGTTCCTTGTCCAGGCGGGCAAGTTCCGCAGCCAGATCCACGGCTCCGGCAAGCGGCACGACGACTTCACAGCCCTGTGCCACACTGGAGGCAGAGGCTTTGGGGATATCGCCCCCCTGCCCGATATCCAATTTTTCAAGGCGGGCCAAAACCTCGATCATCTGGCGATTCTGCTCGAGCAACGCACATTGCGCGGCATCTGCCGGGCGCAGGATGCAGGTCAACTTTTTTGCGGGGGAGATGCCCAATTCCGCGCGCATAGTACGCACGGCCACGATGATATCCTGGATGAAATCCATGCGGCTTGCCTCTTCGGCTTTACGACAAGCGGGACGCAACGGCGGAAAGAGTTCCAGTGCGATATCCCTGCCTGTACCGCCGGGTAAAGCCTGCCAAATTTCCGCACTGACAAAGGGCATGACCGGATGCAGGAGAATGAGGATTTCACGCAGCACATTCCAGAGCACAAACTGGGCAGCCTGTTTGCGAAAGCCCTCCTCGCGCATGTCAGGTTTGATAAACTCCAGGTACCAGTCACAGAATTCATTCCACAAAAACCTGTAGAGGCCTTGAGCCATATCGTTGAAACGGTAGCTTGCAAGCGCTGCTTCTGTTTCTTCCTTGACGGTTTCGAGGCGGTGCAAAATCCACTGGTGGTGCAAACCCTCCACCTGAGGAAGGTTGACGGGGGCAGGGGGTGTTTGCGGCAAATTCATCAGCGCGAACCGGGCAGCGTTCCACACTTTGTTGACAAAGTGGCGGTACCCTTCAATGCGTTCCTCGGACAGCCTGATATCGCGCCCCATGGCCGCGAAGGCGGTCAGCGTAAAGCGCAAGGAGTCACAGCCGTATTTGTCGATCATTTCGATCGGATCGATGACGTTGCCCGTGGACTTGGACATTTTCCGACCTTCGGCATCACGCACCAGCGCGTGGATGTAAACATCGCGGAAAGGGACATCCTCCATGAAGTGCAGGCCCATCATCATCATGCGGGCCACCCAAAAAAACAGAATGTCAAAGCCGGTGACCAGCACGGCGGTGGGATAAAAGCCTTCGAGTTCCCGGGTCTTTTCCGGCCAGCCCAAGGTGGAAAATGGCCAGAGCGCGGATGAGAACCAGGTGTCCAAGACGTCTTCGTCCTGTATGAGTCTGTCGCTGCCGCAAGCACATCTTTCCGGGCTTTCCATCGCCACGATCAGTTCACCGCAGTCCTGGCAGGTCCAGGCCGGGATGCGGTGCCCCCACCAGATCTGGCGACTGATGCACCAGTCGCGGATGTTGTCCAGCCAATTGTAATAGGTTTTCAGCCAGCTCTCCGGCCAAATTTTCGTCAACCTAGGCGCGGCCTGCCGTGCGCGGGGCGCAAGTTTGGTGGAAGCCACAAACCATTGGGTCGAAACATGGGGTTCCACAACGCTTTTGCAGCGGTAGCAATGGCCCACGGAATGTTCAATGTTTTCCGTCAGCACCAGAGCGTCCGCAGCCTCGAGATCCTTTATAATAGCCTCGCGGCATGCTTCCTTATGCAAGCCTTTATAAGGACCGGCATCTCCGTTCATGACGCCGTTTTCATCAATGACCTGAATGGTATCCAGATTATGCCGCCAACCGAGTTCCCAGTCGTTGTGGTCATGAGCAGGGGTGACCTTCAGAACGCCGGTGCCAAACTCCCTGTCCACGTAATTGTCGGCGATGATGGGCACTTCACGTTTGATAATCGGCACATATGCCTTTTTGCCGATCACGGCTGTATACCGCTCGTCTTCCGGGTGCACGCAGACTGCCGTATCGCCCAGAATGGTTTCCGGCCGCGTGGTGACGATAGTCAACGAACCGGAACCGTCAACAAGATGGTAGCGTACATGCCAGAGACTGCCTTTTTTCGGGCTGTGTTCCACCTCGTCGTCAGCCAGGGCGGTATGGCAACGGGTACACCAGTTGATGATATATTTGCCCCTGTAAATGAGACCCTGCCTGTACAAATCCACAAAAACCCTGCGGACAGCCCGCGACAAGCCCTCGTCCATGGTAAAACGCTCGCGCGTCCAGTCGACCGAGGCCCCCAGACTTTTGATCTGGTGTAAAATGCGACCGCCGAATTCCTTTTTCCATTGCCACACGCGTTCCACAAAGGCCTCACGTCCAAGATCATGCCGGCCCTTACCCTCAAGCGCGAGGGCGCGCTCCACCACGTTCTGGGTGGCGATACCCGCATGATCGGTGCCCGGCACCCACAGCACCTTTTTGCCTTTCTGGCGGGCGAAACGGCACAGAACGTCCTGCAGGGTAATGTTCAAGGCATGCCCGATATGCAGTGCCCCTGTAACGTTTGGCGGAGGAATGACGATAGAATACGGCTCCCCCGCTCCATCCGGATCGGAGGTGAAGGTCCGGGATTTTTCCCAATACTCACACCAGCGCTGTTCCACTTCGCGCGGTTCATATCCTTTAGGAAGCGCGTCTTCAGTCATAGCATTCTCCCAAAAGCGCCGCGCACGGTACGGCTGCCATATGTATTTTCACAAGGGGCGCAAGGAACGGGACTCTTGGCTTCCAGGCCGAAATACCCTATTGCTGTTCAATGAACGAACCAATATATATTTTATGGGATAAGTCCCATATATGGGGGCTGACCGCATGGCGAGCCCTGACGTCCATGGGGATACCCCATCGTCTGCTCAAGGCTGCATCCATAGCGCAGGGAGCGCTTTCTGGCAAGTCTTCCTCTGTACTATTGGCGCCCGGCGGCACAGCCCGTCTCAAGGCGAAAGCTCTGGGCACAGCAGGCCGTGCCGCCATTCGCAGCTCTATCGCCAACGGCTGGCACTATCTCGGCTTGTGCGGCGGCGCCGGCCTCGCTCTGTCCGAAAAAGACGGACTCGGCCTCTGTCCCTGGCAACGGACCAGTTACAGCAACCGGCTGCAACACCTTATTTCCGGGCATATCCATGTTCAGGCTCCTGAAGGGCATCCTCTGGGCCCTCCCGACGCATATACCCTGCCCCTGCCCGTGTGGTGGCCAGGACGCTTTGCCCCGCAGGAAGGCGACGCTGTAGAAATCCTTGCCGCCTATCTGTATCCTGGGGGAGATGTTTGGCTGGCTGATCTGCCCTTATCCGCCCTGCCTCCCGGCACATTGGCCAGTTGGGAAGACATGTACGGAGTAAGCTTTCGCCCAGAGGAACTCAGCGGGCAACCCTGTATTATCCGCAATTCTTACGGGCAAGGCTCCTGTATCCTGAGCTATTCTCATTTGGAAACTCCGGACTCTCCGGGAGCCAACCGCTGGTTGGCCCATTTACTGCGCTCCCTGACAGGGACCACTCCAAAAGAATTCCACTGCCCCTCATGGGACCTCGCCGGACTCCCGGTGCGATGGGACGACCCCGTTTTCAACCGCGCCCGCGCATTTTTGAACCAAATCATTCATCTCGGGATCGAACACAATCTCCTCTTCGTCCGTACCCCCTGGTTATGGGGTTGGCGCATGGGCATCCCCGGCGCAGCATTGAACAATCTCTTCGCCGCCTTGCTCAGTGTGCAGAACCTTGAGCCGAATGACGCCGCCCTCAGCTGCTGGGAGGAATATAAGGCGCTCTTCGCGCAAAAATTCAGCCTATTCCAAAAAAGTGCCGAACAATACCTGCTTGCGGAGCGCCTAGCCGCCACTTTGGCCAGTGCACTGCCCCAAGCTGTAGATCGCAGCATCCTGAACATGCAGCGTGAGGCCTTGTTCGGCCAGCCCATGGAAGGCGGCGGCCTCTATGAGGAATTGACAGATATGTTGGAAGAGCTTATTTTCCGCGCCTGCGAAGATGGTTGCGCAGTCTGACTTTTTTCATCCCTGAAATTTCCGGGAGGGTTCATGTCCAGGTATATTGTCACCGAACTCGCCGACAATTTTGAACGTGCCCACGGCTTTTACCTCCAATTCATCGAGCAGTGCCCGGATGAACTCTGGGGGAAGAAATTCGGCGCTTGGCCGCTTTGGCAGCATATTGTCCATGTTTACGGCTGTATTGATCACTTCGTACTCCAAGACGGCCAGCAGCCCACCCCTTATCCCTGCAAGGCAGGCAATATACTGGCCTTCGAGTTTGATGCGGGCGCAACGATGGATAAAACCGCCATGCGCACTTATGTGTTGACCATGAAGGCCAAGGCCGAAGCCTATATCAACAGCCTTACCGATGCCGTGCTCGGTGAAAAAAATGCAGGACTTAGCGCCCGCAAAAAAGAAGGCCGCACCCATGCCCTGACCATGTCCATGCTGGCCGGTCACGCCTATTACCATTTCGGCACGCTGGACACTGCCCTGCGCGAGTACGGATACAAAGGGATTTATTAGAGCATTGTACCTTTAAACGACAATCTCAAAGTGAAAAAACGCCAGGCACTTCAGCCTTGCTCGCACCACCAGTCAATCATACGACGGGACAGGCTGAAGCGTCCCGGCAGTTGGGGCAGCTTGTCTCGGGTGTAAAAGTCCCCGGATTCGAGTTCGTTTTCCTGCAGTTTCAATTCTCCACTTTCATAATCAGCGACAAAACCGACCATCAGGTTACTAGGAAAGGGCCAGGGCTGTGAGCCAAAATAGGTGATGTTGCCCACGGTGATGCCCGTTTCTTCAAAAACTTCACGACGTACGCATTCCTCCAGGCTTTCGCCCGCTTCGAGGTACCCGGCGAGGATGCTGTAAAAAGGACCTTTGAAAGTACGGGCGTGCGCCAGCAGGATGCTGTCCCCTTTGCGAACCAGCACCAGCACGGCAGGAGTCAGAGTGGGGAAAATTTCCCGGCCGCAGACGGGACAGCTTTTGGATATGGCCGTGGCCGACCGCGTAGGTACGCCGCAAGCGGGGCAGTATCGCGATTGCCTGTCCCAATGGATGAGTTCAAACGCCTTGTTGGCGAAAGGATGCAGAACTAATTCGATAAGACCGTAAGCGGCACGCAGATCGGGGGAGTCCCACTCTTTCGGATCGGGTGTCTGTTGCGCGGCATAAGCCACGCAGGGCAACCCCCGGTGCAGACCGAGCCGGTGCAGAATCCCCGCCGGGG
>WRKB01000222.1 GCA_009778295.1 Betaproteobacteria bacterium
GAGACTCCTCCGTCACTGATTTACTCCCCCCCGGCCTGACGGCGGCGGCAGATACGCAGACTCCCAAGGCAATTTTTCCTTTTTCGGCCCAGGCGGGGAAGGTCTTACGACCCGCCCGGCTCCGAAAAAGCAGCAAAATCCGGACCAGAAAGCTTGACAACCTTTCCGACTGTAACATATGCTGGTGGCATCTGGGTTTTTTATTCGAATTCCTCGGCCCCAAGTCGTATTACCTTCCGGCTTGGGGTCAAGCATTTTGTGGGGAGGGTAATGGGGAGGAGAAAAAATAATTCTTTGAATTAGCATATATTGGATATAAATTTTTTCAGGATACCTGCCTGTATGACAGATCCGCTTTCTCTTGCAGTTGCCCCACCCCCCACCGCACCTGAAGCAAACTTCTTTGATCAGTACGAAGAAGTCAGCTTCCGATCTTGCGGCGTCCCCATGACTCTTTCCATCTGGAAGGCGAAAAAAGACGCGCCCAGTCTTGTCTTCTATCCCGGCACCATGGCTTCCCCGCTCTTGTACAGCGAACTGCTGCACCGTCTACGCGAATACGGCTTCAATGTGCTGGGCATTCACCACATCAGCCACGGAAATAGCCCGAGAACCAAAAAAATATTTACTTTTCAAGATCTTTTACAGAACGGCAAGGATGCCGTCAGCTATGCTCTGGAACGTTTTACGGGCCGGGTGGTACTTGCCGGGCATAGCCAGGGAGGCATTCTATGTTTGGCTCAGGCCGGTCAGGATGACCGCCTGAGCGTAGCGTTTCCCTTCTGTTTTTTATTGCCGGACCGGCCTGAAGCCATTGAGGTCACGCGCTTGAGGTGTGTTGCCCCGCGACGCGAACGGGTGCTGCAACTCCTTACGCGCGCCGCCGTCTATATGCCCTGTTTTCCGGTCGCAATTCCCATGTATCTTGACCTGAAACGGGTTTTTGCGGGGAATTACGGTTTTTCCCCAAAGAACAACCTGCGCGATATCCGCCTAAGCTATCCGCTCGCATATGTGGCAAGCCTGTTTTCCATCAATCTCGACTACCTGACACAAACGGGGAATATCAAGTGCCCTGTGCTGGGCATGGTCGCCGAGAATGACGCGCTGTTCACCCCTCAACTCATGCGGGATACTCTGCACCATATTCAGGCACCGCATAAAGAACTCATCATCATGCCGGGCGGCGGGCACATGGCGCCGATTTCCCCACAAGGCGCATCAGAATATGCCGCTGTCCTGCATGAGCGTTGCACCGCTCTCGGCCTTTTTCGTATACTCTAGCGACGGAGGATGCCATGGACTACGCAAGTTGCATAGCCGGCCTTGGGAACCCCGGAAAAGAATACCAGGACACACGCCATAATCTTGGTTTTGCTGCACTTGACGCCCTGTTGGAGGAATGCGGCCGCGCGGGGCAGGTGGAACGACTTTCCGGCAGCAAGTTCACATGTGAACTCTGGCGTTGCCGCATGCCTGACGACAAGGCTTGGCATCTTGTTGCCAAGCCCATGACCTACATGAATCTTTCCGGAGAGTCCCTGCAACCCCTGCTACACTGGCACCGCATGCGCGTACAACAGCTTCTTGTCGTGCATGACGAGCTGGACTTCAAACCTGGCACCGTACGTTTTAAATTCGGAGGCGGCGCAGCCGGGCATAACGGACTGGCTTCCATTATCCAGCAGCTCGGCACACGGAATTTTTATCGCCTGCGTATCGGCATCGGCAGAGTTGCCGGCCGCGACACCATGGCATGGGTACTCGCGCGTCCGGCGTCCGAGGAACGCCTCTTGCTGGAAAAAGCAATACGTACTGCCCTTGAAGGAATATTGCTTTTTGCCAAACAGGGAGCCGCGCCGGCAATGAATTTCATGCACAGCCTTCCCCCGGATGCAGACAACGCATGATTGCTTCCAGCAACCCGCCAAGCCTGGAGCGCTCCCTACATCCCGAGGTACGCAGATTTAATGTATTTGTTGTCGATGAGTTCTTCGGCCTTGCCTTCAAGAGCCACCTTGCCGTGTTCCAACACATAGGCTCTGTCCGAGAGACGCAAACTGTGGCCTACATCCTGCTCCACAAGAAGCACGGTTACACCGGTGTCCGCTATGCGCCGCAGGAGGTCAAAGATGGATTTGGCCATAATAGGCGCAAGACCGAGCGAGGGTTCATCCAGCATGAGAATGACGGGAAGAGCCATAAGGCCTCTGCCGATGGCCACCATTTGCTGTTCGCCACCAGAAAGGGTCATGGCCGTCTGTTTCTGGCGCTCACTCAGCCTGGGCAGAAAATCGTAGACTTTTCGCAAGCTTTCTCCCCGAAGCTTGTGGGCTTTCGGAGTGTAGGCCCCCATGTGGAGGTTGTCAGCCACGCTCATGAGTGAAAAGAGCTTCCTGCCTTCGGGCACATGCACGATGCCTCGTTCCACAATACGCTCGGGCGCCATTTTATGGATTGCCTCTCCCTTAAAATGAATGGTGCCGCTTCTAGGCTGGAGAAGTCCAGAAATGGTCCTGAGCAAAGTGGATTTTCCCGCGCCGTTGCCTCCGACAATGGAAACCACCTCGCCCTCTTTCACAATAAGAGAAAGCCCATGTATGATCTGCACGTCTCCGTAGAAGACGTCGATGTTTTCCACGCTAAGAAGTGGCATAATCGCTCCCCAGGTATGCCTTGATGACGTTTTCGTCACGGGTGACGTCTTCAGGCGCGCCTTCGGCGATTTTCTCGCCAAAGTGGATGACTACCACCCTGTCGGACAGAGCCATGACCGCGCGCATAATGTGCTCAATGATAAACACGGTGATGCCGTTCCCGCGCAGTTGCCTGATAATGGCGATCATATCGTCCATCTCGGTTGGGCGAAGCCCGGCCATCACCTCGTCCAAAAGCAGAAGCTCCGGCTCTGTGGCCAGAGCTTTGGCAATCTCCAGCCGTTTGCGGTCAGCGATGGTCAAGGTGCCGGCGAGCATGTCCTTTCGGTGGTCGAGCCGGAGTGTTTCCAGCACCGATAAAGCCTTATCCCTGGCTTTATCGGTGGAACTGGTGCGCAAAAAGGCTCCTACCATAACATTATAAAGCACCGTACGCGCGGCAAAAGGTTTGACGATCTGGAAGGTGCGGGCCAGTCCCAGACGGCAAAGATCCCACGGCTTCAACCCTGCTATGGATTTTCCTTTGAAGCGGATAGTGCCGCTGGAGGGCGGGTACACTCCGGCAACGCAGTCAAACATGGTGGACTTGCCCGCGCCATTGGGGCCGATGAGCGCCAGGATTTCTCCCTTGGCGATGTGCATGTCGACATCGTTTAAGGCGGTCAGTCCGCCGAAATTCTTGGTTACTTCCGATATTTCGAGAATGTTCACGGCTAGGCTCCCGTTGTGGTAATTTTGGAAGCCAGCCGATCGTAAAGGCGGGTCAGCGGCAAGGTGAGGCCTTTAGGCTGGAAAAGCATGACCAGGATAAGAATGAGGCCAAAGATGACCAGGTGAAGCCCCGGAAGCTGGTTACTCAGATAGATGCGGGTGAACTCATTGAGCGGCCGTAGCACCAGAGCTCCTATAAGTGGCCCCGCGATCATTCCCCTGCCGCCAATCAGGGCGATGAAGGCTATCTCAAAAGACAAATCAAGTCCCAAAATCCCTTTTGGATAGAAATAGAGCATGAGCTGGGCGTAAAATGTGCCAGCCAAAGCGGTCAAAAATGAACTCAAACCCAAGGCGATGAGCTTGTACTTGGCAACGTCCACGCCCAACGCCTGGGCTGCATCCGGCTCATCACCCCCGGCCGCCAGATAGTAGCCCATCTTGGACCTGGAGATAAACCAAGTCAACGCCAGCACCAACACCAGCATGGTCAGGATAATATAGTAGTAGGGCTCCTTGTGCATGAACTGGTAGTTCCAGAAGGATTCTCCCTTCAGGGGGATAAGGAGGCCCCGCGGCCCATTGAACTTGATGGGACCAAGCGAATCGATATTTTCAATCATAACCCGGACGCCTTCAGAAAAAGCGATGGTGCACAGGGCAAAGTACGCTCCGCGCATCCGAAAGGTGGGTTTGCCGATGGCTACCCCGACAAGCGCCGCCACCATTCCTCCGACAAGCATGCCAAACCAGGGAGAAAGGTTGAACTGCAAGGCAAGGATAGTAGAGGTATATGCCCCGATGCCTACAAACACGGCATGCCCCAGGGGGAGTACACCCGCAAAACCTCCGACCAGATTCCAGGAGGTGGTCAGGTAGGCGTAGAAAAAGAGCAGAATGAGGATCTGCAAATATGTAGGACTCTCAATAAGCAGGGGCAACCCGAAGCTGATCAGCCCAGCAAGGGCCAAGAGGGTCATGTCCAGTTGTTTCCGGCTCACTGCGCGCCTCCTACCAATCCAGCTTATTTCCTAACAAGCCGGATGGTTTGACAAAAAGGATGGTCAGAAAAATCGCGTAGATGATGGCCTCCGTCCAGGTGGAAGTCATAAATTGGGAAAAAACGGACTCCACCAACCCGATGACAATACCACCGAGCATGGCCCCACGGATGGAGCCTAATCCACCCAGCACCACTATGATAAAAGCCCGGATATCGAAGACTACCCCTACCGACGGATAGACGTAATAGAAGGGAATGATGACGCATCCGGCTACCCCGGCAACAGCGGTGCCGATACCAAAGGCGATGTTATAGATGCGATACTGGTTGACACCCATGAGATTGGCTGTTTCGCGGTCAAGGCTTGTCGCCTGGAGGGCTCTGCCGATGCGCGTTTTGCGCATGAAACACCATAACCCCACGGCCGTTCCCACAGATACCACAAAACCCGACAGTTTCGGCAAAGAGACAATAATGCTGTCCAGCGAAAAAGAGATACCGGTGATGGCCGTACGCACGGTGCGGTACTCCGCGCCAAAGAGCATGAGTGCCAGATTGTCTAACACATACCAGACGCCGGTAGTCACGATAATGACGGTGAGCGGTTCACGCACTTCACGTTCCGCCTTGAAGACCGGCTTGATGACGATATCCTGCATGAAATAGCCGAAAAAAAAGAGTACCGGCGGAACCACAACAAGAGCCAGATATGGGTGGATTCCCGTGAGCTTGATGAACCAATAAGCGGCAAACATGCCCACCATGAGCAACGACCCGTGGGCAAAGTTCACCACCTTCATCACTCCGAAGATGAGCGTAAGACCAAGAGCCGTAAGCCCGTAGATTGCGCCCATCATGATGCCGTCCACCACCGCCTGGAGCAGCGTATTCATTGGTCTTCTCCGTCCGGTTGTTCCCGGGGCCTTTTGACCCCGGGAAAAGTGGAACACAAGGCTATTTATTGGCCGGAAAGACCGGGGTATAGCCTACACGGCGGGCAGACTTGGGCCAGACAGTGACGCGTTCGAGCTTGCCGTTTATGTCGGCTATTTGCACGATGACGATGCCGGCATTTTTGTTCTGCCCGGTCCCATCAAACTGGACACCATCGTAAGAGACGATGGAAGCGGGGCCGGTCCTGAGGTTCGTCGCAGCCAGAGCATCGCGCACCTTCTGGGGATCGGTCGAGCCAGCGCGCTCCAGAGCATCGGCAATGACATACATGGCTACATAGGCGTCGACGGATTCGCCGGTCATGTCATAGCCATACTTTTGTTTGAATTTGGCGTTGGTTTCTTTGACGCCGGGCTTGCCGATATCGGTATTCCACTCCACCTCATCAAAGAGATGAAGCCCGTTCTTCCCCACATTTTCCAGGAAGTTGGGGTCGGCGTGACCGCCGCCGCTGGTCAGGATCACCTTGGGCTTCACCTGCATCTCAGCCATGGTATTGGTGAGAAGGATGGCGTCCGCCGCATTGGACACGAGCATGAGGATATCCGGATTGACAGACTTGATCTTTGTAACCACCGGAGTCAGATCGGAAGCGGTGC
>WRKB01000223.1 GCA_009778295.1 Betaproteobacteria bacterium
GGCGGTTCGTAGTTGGCGGTATCCAGATAGTGCACGCCACACTCCAGACAGGCGTCCATGATGGCGAGATCCTGGTACGGCAGGGCGATATTCATCACCAGCTCGGGCTTGCAACTACGGATAAGCTGACACAGCTCCGGAACATTATCAGCATCCACTCCGGCCGTCGCAATCGTGCGCCCCGTGCGCCGTTTTACCTGTGTGGCGATCTCCTCACATCTGGAGACGGTCCGGCTTGCAAGCGTAATATCTGTAAATATTTCTGCTACCTGTGCACACTTGTGAGCCACCACGCTGCCCACGCCACCCGCACCGATAATAAGGACTTTCGCCATATCCATATCCTCCCGAAAGCATCATTTACACTGCCCGTCTTTGCGCGCCCGCTCCAAGGGAGTGCAATTACCGTTGGAGCAGCCCTTGGCGTAATACTCGCAGGCTTGCGTAACGTTCCCTTCCCGCAGTGCCGCTTCTCCCAGGATATTCCAGGCTCGATATTGTTTTTGATCCTTTTTCAGAGAATAGTTCAGATCCTGGCGCGCTGCGGAAAACGCTCCCCCGCGCAACGAGGCTAATCCTCTGTCCGCATAATGTTCCGCCCGGGGATCCAGGCGGATGGCCTTCGTCAAATCATCAAAGGCCTCATCGCGCTTCCCCAGTTCGCTATAAGCCAGGCCACGATACGCCCAAGCCGCCGCAAAATCCGGGTCCCTGGCAATCACCTCATCAAGTATCCTCACCGCTTCCTGCGGTTCCGCGCAGGTATCGCCTTTCCAGAGAACATGGGCCTTGGCGAACAGCAATTCCACCTCTTCAGAGCGCTTTCCAGGCAAGCCCTTGACGTCCGGCGAAGGCGGCGGGCTTTCTTTACCCGCACACGCCGCGAGTAAAAAAACGACAACAAAGATCTTCAAAAAATTGCGTCGCATGTTCTCCCCTTTCTACAAGCCAAGAACCACCCTGCTTGAAACCGCCACCTGATACAAAACCAGAGCGACATCCTTGACAGCCTGCATAATTTTGGATTCCACTTTTGGAAGCACAAGAATCTGATCACCCGGCATGACGTCTACATCACCAGACCGCACAACAGCTCCGTTCTGACGCATAATGAGGCTGGTATCCCTGTCGGCCCTGCCGGTATAGCCGCCGGCATCTTTAATGTAATCGCCGAAGCTTTTCTTTTTGTTCCATACCAGGGCTTGGGGAATCTGCACTTCGCCGCTGACCATCACAACATCGCTCTTTTCAGGCACAACGATAATATCGCCGTCTTCCAGACTCAAATCCGCATTGTCCACGACTACGATGCCTTCCGGTTCCACCGTCTTGGCCCGTTCGACAAATTTGGAAAGCATCTCCGCCTCCTTGGCGCGAATTTGCGCCTCCTCGGCACTGGCAGCAGTGGCGGTAAAAGCCGTCTGCTCCAGACGGTGCAACGCGTCGGCAATGGCTTTTTTCTGGCGCAGAACCACGCTCTTGCGTTTGATATATACGGCGGATAAATTGGCCCGGCTTGGTTCAACCGCTATGTAGTTGCGCACCTCGTTCAAGCTCGCTCCACGCCGCACAGGAAAACGCGGCGTGCCGCGAACAGCTCCCTGCGCCTCCACCATGATCGTATCACTGGTCGTATCCGCGCTGAACTGCACACGGTCGCCGTCCTCAAGCCTGAGTTCGCGGAACGCCTTGAGCGGTAAATAGGTCGTATAGGGCCTCCCCTTACGCATACCGTTGACGGTCGCATGCGAAGCGCGCCTGCCCGGCTCGGCAAGCGCCATGAGTGTGGTCCCCGTAGCGCCATCCGGCAAAAATTCGAAACGGGCTGCGGTTCGCACTTCCCCTGAGGCTTCAACCGTGATTCCCCGTTCATCCACTACAAGCGTATCACCATCATGCAGACGCAGTTGGGGAAGCAGCCCCTTTTGGGCAAAGGGGTATAAATCCACCATCGCGACAGTCTCAGCGCCACGCAATAACCGGATGGAACGATAGGATCCGCGCACAGAGTCTATGCCGCCTGCCCTGTCCAAAAACGCCAAAACCGAATCTGAAGGAGAACCGGCATAGCGCCCGGGATTCTTGACTCCTCCAGTCACAAACACAGCCACAGGCCGTGTATCCAATGGGGCCACATAGACCTGGGTATGGGCGAGGCCTGCGGCGGCGAGCTTGCTTTTCAGCGCTTCACCCAATTTATCATGGGTAAGCCCGGCCACGGGAATCCTGCCCAGAACCGGCTTGCCGGAATTTTCCGGCAAGGAGATATCGCCTTCATCATCCACAATCAGGGTGCCGTCAAAATTCAGTTCTCCCCAAAGACGCAGCACGACACGGTCGCCCGGTTCCAGGGCGAGTGTCTCGCTGCGCTGGCTTTTGGCAAAATTCCCCTGAAACAAATTCGCCGCAAAAGGAGCCTCGGCGGCCTGGGCAAGCGCGCAAAAAAGGACAGCCATGACCGACATCATCAGAATAAAAACGTATTTTTTTCTCATGATAAGAATGTATTTTCCCTCATGGCGCATATTAGGTGGTGGGTTGGTTTGTGGACACCCCTCCGTCAGGGATGGGCACTTCCCATAATCCTGGGCATCATTTTCCAAGGCTGCCCTTCCTCCGCACGGCAGACGACAACCATCTCCGCCTCGCGTTCACGCGCGATAACGGCAGCCCGGCGGCAATCTTCGCCGCTTGCGGAAACGAAAGCCTCTTCCAGCGTGACCAAGATCCCGGAACCGAAAGCGGGATCATCCAACTGCGCCGAAGCTGTGGGCTGTGCCGAGGATATAAAGGCCACCAGAGGAGAAAGAGGTTCCGGCTCCACAGGGGGATTCCCGCCGGAACAGCCTGCCAGGAGCATCCCCCCTAACAACGCCGTACAACAAACAACACGCATCATACACCATCCCCGTGACACATAGCGCCGGCAGCGAAGCCGGCTGAAACCCACATTTTTCGGCGCAACGATTTTTAAGCAAAAAGTTTACAGGCTTTTTGCTCCCCGTAATACATATGGGAGCGAGGCGCCCAGCAAACGGACCATTTTTTCTGAGGATGCCTGCACGGTAGCGATAATATCCTCAAGATTGGTTTCTTCCATGCAATCCGGCAGGTTTTTATTGCTCAGACAGGAAAACGCCAGTACCCGCATACCCAGCTGCCGCGCCGCGATGACCTCCAGCACTGTAGACATGCCTATGGCATCCGCGCCGGCCTGGCGGTACATGCGGGTCTGAGCGGGACTTTCCAGCTCCGGGCCAAGAACGCCTACATATACCCCCCGTTCAAGGCGGATACCGATCGCCTGTGCGGCTTCCAGGGCGATCTGTTGATATTCGCGATCGTACACTCTGCTCATATCAGGAAAGCGCGGTCCCCAGGGATCATGGTTGAGGCCGACAAGCGGGCTTGTTCCCGTACAATTGATGTGATCCGCAATCAGCATCAAGTCGCCCGCATTCCACTGCGGATTCAGACAGCCAGCCGCATTGACCGCCACCAGCGAACGCGCGCCCAGAATATACGCGGCACGCACACCCATGCAGACTTGCGCCGGAGTATATCCTTCGTATAAATGACATCGACCCTGTTGAAGAAGCAAGGGATTTTCGCCGAGGTATGCGGCAATAATATGGCCGGCATGGGATTCCACCGTGGCATGCGGAAATCCGGGAATATCCCCAAAAGGAAGAGCGCGGATGCACCGGAACATATCCGCGAGTTCACCGAAGCCGGTACCGCATACCAAGACGAGCTCGGGGCGAAAAGAGCCAGGCAACTGCTCGGCGATATGGGCGGCGGCGCGCCGGACTTCTTCGGGATTTTGCATGATATTTACATGTGCCGTCATAGAAGGTATGCATTGACATTGCAGCCCATTGCACACGCAATATATCGAAGCGGTCCATAAGGAGCAAGTGTGGATATTGCCACCCTTTCAGGCATACTTGTCGGTTCCGGCATGCTGCTCGGCGCTGTTTTTCTGGGACCGGCTCCGGGAAACTTCGCAGATCTCCCGAGTTTGATGTTTGTCCTTGGCGGCACTTGTGCGGCCATACTGCTGACCTTCCCCGCCGAAAACGTGCGGCAGGCCGTCCGTACCGGCATACAGGCGTTTACCGCCAAAAACATCCCTGCCAGAGACGCGGTGGCAACCATGGTGCGCCTTGCTGAAATCAGCCGACGGGAAGGCATCATGGCCCTGGAGAAAATCCACACACCCAACCCTGTACTGAAAAAAGCCACCCTGTTTATTGCCGAAAATGCCGACCCCAACCTTGTTCGCGACACCCTGGCCATGGAACTTCTTGCCTTGCGGCGCCGTCACGCTATCGGTATTTCCATTTTTTCACGCCTTGCGGCCTGCGCTCCTGCCATGGGCATGCTCGGCACAATTGTCGGGCTTGTCCAGATGCTGGTCAGCCTCAAAAATCCCGATGCGCTCGGCCCCGGCATGGCCCTGGCCCTAATGGCAACCTTTCACGGATGCCTCCTTTCCATTTTGATCTTTCTGCCCGTCACAGGCAAGCTCAAAACCCGCCGGATGCAGGAAGAACACCGCCTCAACATCATTTTCGAAGGCGCCAGATGCATTCTGGAAAACAACAACCCCAGGCTGGTCTACGAAAAGCTTTCCTCCTTCCTGTCTCCCAAGGAGCGCGCCGGTGCCCAATGAAAGCCAGCTCGCAGACACCGACGACAATATGCGGGAAATGCAATTTTGGCTGCCTGCCTATGCAGCTCTCTGCCTGGTTCTCCTGACGTTCTTCGCCATGCTCTGTTCCATGTCCGTCCTCGATCCGCAGCGTTTCGAACACTCCATGAGTTCCATCAGAAAAGCGCTGGGCGGCGACACCGGCAGCGCCCCCTCCCAGGAAGAACACAGCCCCGAAGAAAGCTCGCAGGCGCACAGGCAACTCGCTACAATGCAAACGCGCATCTTCAACGATATCCGCACCTTCATCGCCCAAAACGCTACGGAAGCCGGCATCGAAACCGTACAGGAAGAAGACTCCATCATCTTACGCCTGCCCGAGGATCATCTCTTTATACCGGGGACGGACCATATCCTGCCGACAGGACGCAACACCCTGCATCAACTGGAAAATTTTTTTATCCTCCATGATCAGCAAAAAATCAATATCCGGGGATATACAGACGACACCCCTCTGCCGCCGGGCACGCGCTTCAGGGACAACTGGGAACTTTCCGCCCTGCAGGCCACGCAGGTCTTGCGTCACTTGCTCACTCAAGGTATTGAGCCGGGGCGTCTGACCGCCACGGGGTTCGGCGAACTTGAACCGCTCTTCCCCAATACGACCGAAAAGAATCGTGAAAAAAACCGGCGTATTGAATTTGTACTGGAGAGACAGCCCGGGAAAGAGTAAAAAAAACGGCAATGCCCTGCCGGAGTACGATGATGATGAATGACAGCCGCTATGACGCGCTGGATTTTTATATCGAACAAAATTCCCGGTATCAGCGGGAAAGTTACAGGGTCGCCGCGCGCGGCTTGTCTTTGTATCTTGACGAGGTGGCGCAAGCGTTCGATATAAACGATCTCAGCTCAAGCGGCTGCAGTCTGCGCACGCCGGCGGAACTGCTTACCGTGGGCAGAATCTTCAGCGGCGATCTCCATATCGGCAACACCCGTTATCTTACCGATCTCAAACTCAAGATAGTTCGGCACATTGCCGACAGCAACACCGCCGGCGTCTTTCTGGATTTGAACCGCCGGCAGACATTCATGCTGGACAAGCTGTTGCTTGAAATACAAAAACGCAGCATCATGATTCATGCGGCGCTGGGAAAAAAGGGAAAGCATTAATGCCGGAACGCATTCCGTTAGCACAACACAAAGTCCTGGTGGCAAACAGAGGCGAAATCGCCGTGCGTATCGTCAAGGCCTGTCACAGTATCGGGCTGCCCTTCGTCTGTATTTACACTGCGGAAGATGAGGCTTCC
>WRKB01000224.1 GCA_009778295.1 Betaproteobacteria bacterium
GGCGGCGTCCAGCACGTCCGCCACATCGGAAAGGCGTACCGGAGCCCCGTTGCGGTAGGCGATGATCAGCGGCTTGTATTCCGAGCTGGAGAAGAGCTGGTCGTTGCTGGTGATGGTGAACGCCTGCCTGGGGCCGTCGAAGCTGCCTTTGGCCATGTTGACGTTGGCCAGGTTGATGGCGTTGCGCAGGTCCTCCAGGCTCAAGTCGTATGCGGCCATGGCGGAGAGGTTGGCATGGATGCGCACGGCCGGGCGCTGGCCGCCGGAAAGGCTCACCAGGCCGACGCCGGGCACCTGGGAAATTTTTTGGGCGAAGCGCGTATCCGCGAGGTCCTGCACGCGGGTCAGCGGGATGCTGTCCGATCTGAGCGCCAGCGTGAGGATGGGCGCGTCCGCCGGGTTGACCTTGCTGTAGACGGGCGGGGAGGGCATGTCCTTGGGCAGGTAGCTCAAGGCCGCGTTAATGCCTGCCTGCACCTGCTGTTCCGCAACGTCCAGGCTGAGGTTGAGGCTGAACTGCAAGGTGATGATGCTGCACCCGTAGGCGCTGTCGGAGTTCATCTGGGTCAGTCCGGGCATCTGGCCGAACTGGCGCTCCAGCGGCGCGGTGATCGAGGAGGCCGTCACCTCGGGGCTCGCCCCCGGATAAAAGGCGCGCACCTGGATGGTGGGGTAATCCACTTCCGGCAATGCCGAAACGGGCAACTGCCTGTACGCGAGCAGGCCCGCCAGCGTCAGCGCCGCCATGAGCAGCGTGGTGGCCACCGGGCGGCGGATGAACAGTTCGGAAACATTCATGGAAGGAGTTCCGTTATTTCTTTTGCGGCTGGGGACTGTCCGGGCTGTCGGCCTCCTTCACCTCGACCTGCACGCCGTTGCGCAGGCGTTCCGAGCCCTCGACCACCACGCGTTCTCCGGCCTGCACGCCGGAGCGGATAATCACCTCGTCCCGGATGCTCTCGCCCGTATCCACCTTGCGCAGATCGACCGTGTCGTCATCGCGCAGCACATAGCTCTGGGCGCCCTGGGGGCCGCGCCGCACGCCCGCGGCGGGCACGACCACCGCGCCGGGAACGACGTCTATGAGCAGCCGCACGTTGACGAACTGGTTCGGAAACAGGCGGATGTCGTCATTCGTGAGTTCGGCTTTCAGGCGCAGGGTGCCGGTGGTCGGATCGATCTGGTTGTCCAGGCTGGTCAGTTTGCCTGTCGCGAGCAGCCGCGTCTGCTCCCGGTTGTAAATTTCCGTTTTTAAGGCCGCGCCGCCTTGCATTTTTTCCAGCACCCTGGCGATGCTGTCTTCCGGCAGGGGAAAAATAACGCTGATGGGTTGCAGCTGGGTCAGCACGACAATGCCGTTCTGATCCGAGGCGCGCACGATGTTGCCGGCATCCACGAGCCGCAGCCCGGCTTTGCCGGAGATGGGCGCGGTGATCCTGCTGTAGATCAGTTGGAGCTTTGCGGCCTCGATGGCGCCCTGGTCGCTTTTGACGATGCCTTCGTACTGGCGCACCAGCGCGGTCTGGGTGTCGTACTGCTGCTTCGCGATGAGGTCGTCGGGCATGAGTTGGGCATACCGTTTGAGATCGAGCTTCGCGTTTTCGAGCAGCGCCTTGTCACGCTGCATCTGGCCTTCGGCCTGCTCAAGCTGGGCCTGGAAGGGACGGGGGTCGATAACGGCCAGCACGTCGCCTTCGGCCACCATATCGCCCTCCCGGAAGCGCACTTCCATAAGCTGGCCGTCCACGCGGCTCTGGACGGTCACGGTATTCAGCGGGGTCACTGTTCCCAGGGCGGGCAGATATATGTCGACATCGCGCTGCTGCGCCTTCACGGCGGTCACCAGAGGCTTGAAGGCGGGGGCGGAGGACTCCTTGCGCTGCCCGGAACCCGGACGCATGGAGAAAAAAACGCCCAGCGCGAGCGCGAGAAGAAGCAGCGCAAGCAGCGCGCGCCGGATGCGCGGCCTTCCGGCGGGGGTATGACTGGAGGACTCGGACATAGGCTTCCTTTCACATGTTACCGTTAAGGCGCCGGGGCGGGAAGGCCCGCCTGGAAAACATCTTTCAGCGCATACGCCTTGAATGTTGATTTGGCAACCTGTCCCGGAGCGGGGAGTGCCCCGGTTTGAAATCAGATTTCAAACTGAGCCGCCGCCAGAAAGAAATGAAAAAGGCGGCTCCGAAGAACCGCCCTGGCGTCAAAATTATCCGGTGTGCCCGGGCTATTTTATCCAGCCGCGCTTATAGCCGATAAAAACAAAGGCGCAAATGCCGATTGTGGTCAGAAGGGCAAACAATCCTCCAGTCATATCTATTTCTCCTTTTTCATGCCGGAAAGCCTGAAAAAAACATACCCGACAAAGAGATTTGTTACCCCGGCGATGCCACCAAGCCAATCAAACCTGATTGTGACGGCGGCTATCAGTGTAACACCCAGGCCAAGGCAGGCATTGCTCCAGTATTTCATTGCCGCCTCCTATACACAGTAATCATTTTTGATGTCACTGTCTATGCCGGTAGCGGCAGCACACGAAAGTTATGGCACGGGGCATTAAAAACACGTTTGATGGCAGGCAACGGAAGATGATTGGGGGAGCGGGGCGCTGTCTTGTCCTCAGGCCCCATGTAGACTATGGTATCGGGCATGACAGGACGTACGCTTTTGGCTTCATTGCAGATTTAAAGCCATACAAGAGCCGGCTATGCCAAAAATCAAAAAGACTGTTGAAAAGCAGGAATCTTTGGAAAAGCAGCTATGGAGCGCGGCGGACAAGCTGCGCAAGAATATAGACGCCGCCGAATACAAGCATGTGGTGCTCGGCCTTATTTTTTTGAAATACATCTCCGATTCCTTTGAGGATTTGTTCGTCAAGCTGGAAGAAGGCAAAGGCGAGTTTGACGCGGCTGACCCGGAAGACCGGGACGAATACAGCGCCCAAAACGTCTTTTTTGTGCCCAAGCCCGCCCGCTGGTCTTTCTTGCAGGCGCACGCCAAAAAGCCGGAAATTGGCACATTGGTGGACGAGGCCATGGACGCCATTGAACGGGACAACCCCTCGCTCAAGGGCGTGCTGCCCAAGGTGTACGCCCGGCAAAACCTCGACCCGGCCAGTCTGGGCGGCCTGATCGACCTTGTTGCCAACATCGCCCTGGGCGACGCCAAATCCCGCAGCGCGGACGTGCTGGGCCATGTGTTTGAATACTTCCTGGGCGAATTCGCCCTGGCGGAGGGCAAAAAGGGCGGCCAGTTCTACACGCCGCGCTGTATCGTCGAACTGCTTGTCGCCATGCTGGAGCCGTACAAGGGCCGGGTTATGGACCCCTGCTGCGGCTCCGGCGGCATGTTCGTGCAGAGCGAAAAGTTCGTCAAGGAACACCAGGGCAAAATCAAGGACATCTCCATCTACGGGCAGGAAAGCAACCAGACCACCTGGCGGCTGGCGAAAATGAACCTTGCCATTCGCGGCATCGACAGCAGCCAGGTTAAGTGGAACAGCGAAGGCTCGTTTCTGAACGACGCCCTCAAAGACGCCCGCGCCGATTACATCCTCGCCAATCCGCCCTTCAACGACAGCGACTGGAGCGGCGACCAACTCAAAAATGACGCCCGCTGGCAATACGGCACGCCGCCCACGGGCAACGCCAATTTCGCCTGGTTGCAGCACTTTGCCTTTCACCTCGCCCCTTCCGGGCAGGCCGGGATTGTTCTTGCCAAGGGCGCGCTGACCAGCAAATCCAGCGGTGAGGGCGAGATCCGCCGCCGTATGATTGAGGAAGGCAACCTGATTGACTGCATAGTAAATCTGCCCGCCAAGCTCTTTTTGAATACCCAGATCCCGGCTGCCCTGTGGTTTTTGGCCCTCCGCCGCGACAATGGAAACTACCGCAAGCGCAGCGGAGAAATTCTGTTCATTGACGCCCGCAACCTGGGCACGCTCATCAACCGCCGCACCCGCGTGCTGACGGCGGACGACATCACGGCCGTCAGCGATACCTATCACAACTGGCGCAACCCTGACGGCAAGTATGAGGACGTGAAGGGTTTTTGCGCTTCCGTATCGCTTGAGCGGGTCAAGGAACTGGACTTTGTGCTCACCCCCGGCCGCTATGTGGGCCTGCCGGATGAAGAGGACGACTTCGATTTTGCCGAACGCTTCGTTGCCCTGCAAAAAGAGTTCATGGAGCAGCTTGAGGAGGAAAAGCGGCTGAACGCGGCGATTTTGGAGAGTTTGGGGAAGGTGAAGCTATGAGTCACGGGAACGCAGAAGGCATCGCATTCGCTACGCAGTGCGTAGCGAATCCTGGCTGGACGCATATCCGCAAACTTCGCGGGAAAGACCTATGAAGCACGGGAACTCGGAAATCGTCATCTATCAGACTGTGGACGGCCTGACTAAAATTGACGTCCGCATGGAGGGTGAAACGCTTTGGCTTACTCAAGCGCAGATGACTGAATTGTTCCAAAGAGACCAGTCTGTTATCAGCAGGCACATCAAGAACGCTTTTTCAGAGGGAGAACTTGACGCAAAAAGCACTATGCAATTTTTGCATAGTGCAAATTCCGATAAGCCTGTCGCCTTTTATAGTCTCGACGTTATCATCGCGGTCGGCTACCGGGTGAAATCCCCGCGCGGCACACAGTTCAGGCAATGGGCGACCGGCGTTTTGCACGAATACCTGCAAAAAGGTTTTTCCATACACGACGACTTCCTGAAAAACATGGGCGGCGGGGCGTACTGGAAGGAACTCCTTGAGCGCATCCGCGACATCCGCGCCAGCGAAAAGGTGATGTATCGCCAAATCCTCGACCTGTACGCGACCAGTTTGGACTACAACGCCACCATGCCGGAGACAGTCGAGTTTTTCAAAATCGTGCAGAACAAGCTGCATTATGCGGCCAGCGGCCACACCGCGGCGGAAATCATCTTTGATCGCGCCAACGCCGAATTGCCCTTTATGGGCTTGACGGTGTTCAAGGGCAGCCGCCCGGTAAAAAGCGAAGTGAGTATCGCCAAGAATTACATGACCGAAAAGGAGTTGTTCGCACTGCGCAGGATGGTCAACGCCTTTTTCGACATGGCGGAACTGAAGGCGGAACGCCACGAGCCCATGCACATGCGGGACTGGCTGGAGACGTTGGACACATTCTCGCGCGACTTCGGCATGGGCGTTCTGGAGGACGCGGGCGGCGTCAGCCACAACGCCGCCGTGGAGAAGGCGCACCGGGAATATGATGCGTACAGGGCGCAACTTGCCGATGAGTTTACCGATGTTGAGAAGGCGTACCTGGACATCCTGCGGGAGATGCACAAGAAGCTTAAGGCCGGGGGTGGCGAGAGTATGGGGAAGGTGAAGGCATGACAGGGTGGCAGGCGACGACTACCGAATACCTCATCAACGAGGGATTGCTAAAGATAGGGGACGGCTATCGCGCAAAAAATAGCGAATTTACATCTACTGGGTTTCCTTTTGCTCGAGCTGGAAATATTAACAATGGTTTTTTGTTTTCAAACGCAGATCATTTGCCTACGCAATATAAGGAGGTAGTTGGTGATAAAATAAGTGAAACTGGAGACGTTGTTTTTACATCTAAAGGTACAGTTGGCAGATTTGGCTTTGTCACAGAAAAGATACAGAAATTTGTTTATTCGCCGCAGCTATGTTTTTGGCGTAGTCTAAAGAGAGATAAAATAATTTCAAAGTTCATTTATTATTGGATGCATGGAGACGAATTTGTAGGCCAAGCTGATGTATTAAAAGGCCAAACTGATATGGCTGACTATGTTAATTTAGCTGATCAGCGGCGAATGAAAATTACGCTTCCTCCTCCGTCTGAACAAAAAGCCATCGCCGCCGTCCTCAGCAGCCTTGACGACAAAATAGACCTTCTGCACCGCCAGAACGCCACACTGGAAGCCATGGCCGAGGCGTTGTTCCGCCAGTGGTTTGTAGTGGAGGCGAAGGAGGAATGGGAAAGCACCCATCTCTCATACTTCGGCAAGATCGTTTGTGGAAAGACCCCTTCTAAAGCGAATAAAGCGTTTTTTGATGGAGAGATACCATTTAT
>WRKB01000225.1 GCA_009778295.1 Betaproteobacteria bacterium
TCGCTCGGCAAAGGCGGCGCGTTCTGCGGGCTGTTCAAGAAAGTAGTCTATTTTTTCAATAAACTCTTGCATTGTGCTAAAGCTGGCCAGTTCATCAGGAGTAAAAAGTTCGGGCATCAGCTCGCGCCTGTCCACGAGCTGGAAGGCGCCGCAAGCGGCCAGCTCAAAGGTGCGCGGATTGACAAAATCTCCCTGGGGCACAAGTTCCCTGGCCTGTATACTGGAATGCAGGTTAAGGTTGATCTGGCTCGCGTTATAGATGACTACGGCTTCTTCCGGGCTGATGCGCGCTCCTTTTTGCTGTACATGCGCGGCCAGGCTGTCGTCGCCCTCCCAATCCGATCCCCATATTTTGAAATCAAGATGCCGCAACTGCCGGAAGGCGGCGCGCCGGTTAGGATACCCTGCGCCGAGAAAAGAGAGCTTTGCGCCGTACTTGCGTTGTGCCGCAAGGTCGGGTTCCTGCGGTGCATGGAAGTCCGGCAGGGCAGCAAGCGGCAGATAGAGGCCGTTGGCTTGTCCGGAGGCGGTCAGGGCGGACAGCAGCGGTTCCTTCTGAATGACGGCGAAAATATCATAGCAGGGAGCGAAAGCCCGCCAGTAGGTAAACAGCCTGTAATCCTCAACAAACCACATGGCTGTGACCATGCCCTGCCGTTCCAGGTGCCTCAGGGTATGACGCGTCAGCGGGGCCTGGGCCAGAGCCAGCACCAGATCTGGCGTGAACTGTTCCGCTTTGGCCTGAATGGACTGTGAAATGATCTGGAGAAAGGCGTTTTCAAGCTGTTCCAGGCGTTCTCCCGTTATCTGCAAACCGCGCACGGCGCTGAATGCGCCATAAAATGCCGGAGCGTCAAAAATTTCGACCGTATGCCCCAAATCGCGCAAAGCTTGCGCGCAATACCGGCCGATGGGCAAAGATCCCCCATACATGGGCAGTACTACCAGCACCCGTAAGGGCATATCGTTCATCGCGCTGTCCTTTTAACAATACTCTCGCACGCCGCTTGGGGGCGCGAGGCGGGTGAGCATCCAGTCCTTTTCCTGGTAAAGCGGTCCGGCTGCCAGGGCCTGTTCGTTCCGGCAGGCTGCCAGACCAAGGTATTCGCCCAATAGAGCGCGCAGCGCGTTACGCTGTGCGCCGCAGGGGTCGTTGCCCAGGCGGATATTCCAGGTACTGCCCAAGACATCCAACTCGGATTCCATATGCAGGATCTGCGGCGGCAGACTCTGCGCATCGGGCAGGCCGCCTGTATCGAATGTTTTGGCAAAGGCGGAGAGGAAACTGTGCTGCGCAAAGCCGGCCAGACACCGTACACCAAGCGTACAGGGATCGGATTCCAGGCAGGGCAGGCAATCGGTGTTCGCCTGCCAGACCAGATGCCCCTCGCCATAGGGGCCGGTTTCATGGCACCATGCCGAAGAGAGAAAAAAGGCCTGCACCGGTACGCCCAGATGCGCCGCCAGATGCATGGTGCCGGTGTCCGGACTGAGTACGCAGTCGAGGTCTTCAAGGGCGTCGTTTAGATCCGCCCAGTCCGTTTTGCCGCACAGGTTTTGCACCTTGTCGAGCATGGCCGAGGGGAGATGCCGCGTCAGGCGGCGTGCGGGAGCGCGTTCGCTTTGCGTGCCGAGGAGGTAAATATCCGGGCCGTCCAGACTTTCAAAAGCCACGCGCACGCAAGGTGCAAGAATGTGTACAGGCAGGGAGCGCCGTGCTTCACGGCCAGCCAGAATAACGCCGATCCCTTTGCCGCCGGGGCGTGCCGGGGGATTGATCGTATGCGGCGCCAACGGGCTTGGGTGCAAAAAAGCCCAAAAATCCGCAAGGTTTAAAGGAGAAAGCCGACGTTGCCCTGTCCAGCGGAAGGCGAGATCCACCCAGGGCGAACGTAGGGCCTGCCCCTTGTCCATAGAGTGTCCGCGCACGGTCTCAGCGGGGAAAAGACGGGCCAGGGCGCGGTTCAGGGGGGAATGGTTGAGATTGTAGACGCAGCTGAATTTTTCTGCCGCCAACCTGGCAAAGGCGGTGCGGTTGAAATCCGCGACCTCGGTCAGGTCGCCGCTGTGCGCCGCGACGGGATGGAGCGTTGCCTGGGGGTAAAGCATCCGTGCCAGCGGGGCCAGGGAGCGATCCACGCACAGGTGTATGCTCCATTCTGCCGCCAGGGACAGGAGCAAGCGTTTTGTCTGGACAAGATCGCCAAAGCGGGCAAGCTGGATGACGAGTGCCTGCGTCATCGCGGCGCTGCCGGGGAAGTGCGTTCGACCAGCCAGGTAGTAAGCGCATGTAAGAGTTTCACCGGGTCGATGGGTTTTGTCAGGTAGTCATCCATGCCGCACGCAAATCCCTTGTCCTTATCTTCTTCCATAGCGTTGGCGGTTATGGCGATGATTGGCAGAGATTTCGCCGCTGGCAACGCTCGGATTTTTGTCGTGGCTTCGAGTCCGTCCATAACGGGCATCTGCAAATCCATGAACACCAGATCGAAAGATTGGGCCTTTACGGCGTCCAGAGCTTCCTGACCGTTGTTGACCAGTACGAGATGCGCGCCGGAAGGCTCGAGCATTTCCTGCAACACGAATTGGTTTATGGCGTTATCTTCCGCCACGAGTATGCGCCGTGATTTGATGTCCAGTTTTTCAAAGGAGGCGGCTAACGAGAAGGCGTTCCCTTCTTCGTGTTGCTGCTCGGCGAGGGGCAGTTGCACGAAAAAGGAGAAGGTCGAGCCGCGTCCCTCTTCACTTTCTACACAGATCTCTCCTCCCATCTGTTCGATAATCCGCTTGCTTATGGCAAGCCCGAGGCCTGTACCGCCGAATCTGCGGGTGATGGAAGCATCCGCTTGCATAAAAGGCTGAAAGAGCATGTCGGTTACTTTCTGCGGCATGCCGATGCCTGTGTCCGTGACACTGACATGTATGGTGGCCGTCTCATCAGAAGGTTCCGCTCCTCCCCAGCAGCGGACGGATACACTGCCCTGTTGCGTAAATTTTATGGCGTTGCTGAGAAGATTGTTCAATACTTGGCCTAGCCGCAAGGAGTCGCCGATCAAAAAAACGGGCGTTGCCGGGCTGTATTCAAACGACAGGGTAATGTCTTTCTTGTTGGCATATTCCTGCTGGATGGCGAGGATATTTTCTGCGGTTTCCTTCAAGTTGAAGGGGATGCTCTCTATGGACAGCATGCCCGCTTCCACTTTGGAAATATCAAGGATGTCGTTGATGACCCCGAGCAGGGAATGCGCGGCCAGTTGGATTTTATCGAGATAGTCGAGCTGCTTTGTGGAAAGGTCGCTGTGGCGCAGGCTCAAATGTGTCATCCCGATAATGGCGTTGAGCGGAGTACGGATTTCATGGCTCATGTTCGCCAGGAATTCGCTTTTCATTTTACTGGCTTCTTTACTTTGCTGGAGGGCTGTCTGCAAGACGCCTACCAGGCTGCGCAGAGCATTGTGCAAAATGCCGAGTTCATCTCCGCGCGCGCTTGTCTCGAGCTGTAGTTCCAGATCGCCTTCTGAAACACGCTTGGCATACCGGATAAGGGACAGCAGCGCACCCAGGATGCCGTTGGCAAAACGGAAGACAATCAGGGAAATGGCGCCCAGAAAACCCAGGCTGATGACGCAAAGCGCAAAGCCGACCGTATAGGCGGGGGCGAAAACGTCATCTATCACTCCGCAGGTGACGACAAGCGTTTGGCTGATTTTTTCCAGTTGGGCGAACCCGATAAATGCTTCGCCTCTGAGGGTGTATCGCACTACGCCGCCTCGCTCTCCGATCCTGGAAAGTTCGGCGTAAAGCTCGGGAAAACGCAACGCCGTATTGCCCATAAGTTCTTTGTTCTTATGGGCGATGAACGAACCCTGCGGGGTCATCAGCGCAGTAAAGATGGTGCGGGAGTCATGGCTTGTGTTTGTTTCATAGTCTACAATCTTGGGGAAATCGGCGTACAGGATGAGCGCGCCGACGATACTGCCGGCGCTGTCGATGGGGCACGCGGAAATGGCGCTGAGATTTTTCGTTACACGGCCGACGGAAATCTCACCTAAATTGAAGATGCCGCGAAGGGCCTGTTGTACGTGAGGCTTGTCGGCGTAGGAGTTGCCGATGTGTCCGGTATTGCTTGATGCAATACATCTCCCCGTAGCATCGACGATCAGGACATCCCGATAATATTCGTTGCCTTGGGTGATGATTTCCAGCCAGTTCACGGCATCGTCCACAGCTCTCTCCGAGCGCGGATTGGCGAACAGCGCCAGTGTGTACGGGGCTGCGACCATGTTTTGCACAGTCGTGGACATGGCTTTGAACAGCAGGTTCATGGCGTTTGACGCCTGGGAGGTTTTCGCCTCGGAAATGAGCAACACGGCGTCTTCAAGCGACTGCCGCGCCGAATTATACGCATACCAGGTCAGCACACACGTAAGCGCAAGCATCCCAAGAACGAACGGCGCCAACAACTTAACGCGGATAGTATGCACGCGCTGACTCCCCATAAAGAGCAAACTGGCAAACTGGCTTGGCCCTGGAGCAGTTTGCCTTTGAAAATGTGCCGCTGCTCAAGCGTACAGTACTCTCAAAGAGCTCACTTGACGCTGTCCCAGAACTTTTTTGCCCCCGGGTGAGCATCAAAACCCGGCGGAATGGCTTTCTCCGGTGAAAGGGCGCGAAAATCCCCGACGGCGTCTACAAGACTGTCCTTATTTTCCCACAGCGCTTTATTGATATCGAAGACAAGGCTATCCGGAAGATTTTTTCTGACAATCAGGCAGGTGGAATCGCCCAGTGTGGCGATGGGCGTTGTGATGCTTTTATATGTTCCCGGCATTATTGTATACGTGTGTGTTTTAAATTTCTTTTCAAGAAGGTCAAGCACCTGTCGTTCAATGGGAAGAATGACGGCTTCCGTATGCTGCTCCAACGCCAGGATAAGCGGGACTGTCGTTCCTGCCGTATAGGCAAAGCAGTCAAGCTCTCCCGCGACGAAGTTGTCCGCTGTTTCCGCATAATTGTTGAATTCGAGATCCCAGCCCTGCTCGCGCAGTTTTGCGAAGTCGGTGCCATACCCGTATTTCAGCAGCATGCTCAGGACAAATTCCGATGCGGTTCCCGGCTTGAGAGAGGCAAAGCGTAAAGGGATGTGCTGCTTCAGCAGGCTTGCGACATCCGTGATGCCGTACTTGTCCGCGATATCTTTGCGCAGCAGAAAATAGAGCACTTGCGGGTAAATGTTGGCCATGAGCGTGACATTTTCAGACGCTATGGACTGGTATTCCGGTTCACCCGACTGGGCCGCGCCAAGAAAACAGGTGAGCGTGAAGCCAAGATCGCCGAGTTGGCCGTTGATCGCGGCGATATTGGCGACGCCTCCGCCTTGGCGGCTGGTTGTCGGAGCTACGCTACGGGTCAGGATCGCCGCCATGCGTTCGCCGGCGGTGAACCATTGGCCTCCATTGGGGCCGCTGAGCAGGCGCAGATGGGTGGGACGCTCCATAGCGCCGGTTTCGGGCGCGGGATTTGCCGCAAGCGCGAAGCGGCATGCTCCGGTAGAGGCCAGGATAATGGCTGCACAAAACAGCATCGCGCAGCTAAAGATACGCATTGTAGTCATGCAGGCTCCTCCGGCTGGGGGGTTGCGATGTTTTTCGGCAAGTTTCAGAGCATTTCAATTTTGCAATGCTCTCTATGAGCCATGCTTCGGCATGGCTCACCGCCGCGCAGGCGTAAGCGCAATGCACTTGCGCCGAAAACGCCGGAGCGGGCGTCTCAAAGATAATCTGCTCTCATCTGGTTAATTTCAGAATTGGAATTGTTCCCTTTCGACGAAAAATAATAGGCGATTTTCTTCAGCATTGCAAGGGGGTTCATAGCATTGGCAGCGGAATTCGCCGTCTCTTTTGGGAGCTTGGAAGTCCTTTCATTATGGGGGGCTTCTACAAGCTATCTCATAATCAACCTGACTGTTGATCATGAGAGGATCACTTTTTGAGCCGCACCCCGGGCACACCAAGCCCCAGCGCATGGGCTGCATCCTTAAGCGCGTCCTGTTCCGGACGCACGTATTCCTGACCTTCAAGCCGATAGGATTTTGCGCGTAAGGGGCCTGCCG
>WRKB01000226.1 GCA_009778295.1 Betaproteobacteria bacterium
AAGCCCTCGGCTGGGAGTCAGAGGGGATTACCTTGGAAAAAGCTCGTCTGGAGCTTGCCAAATTACGAGAGGCCAGGCGCACCGGCAAAGGCCCGCGTTCCTTGGCCGAAAAGCGGGAACTCGCTGAAAACAAACGCAAGGCCGAAGAAGAAGCTCGCCGCCGGGAGGCTCTCGCCAATATCTCCTTGAAGGATTTTTGGGACAAGCACTATTGGCCCGCGCAAAAACACAAGGCTGAAGATTCCCTGGTGGCCGAAGAAAGCCTTTTCAAAAAATGGATAAGGTCGGCATTTACCTTCAATATATCCTTGGCGGCTTTGCGGAAAAAATGGTGGAAAAGTGGTGGAAAAATTACCGAGAGAAGGGAAATGGCTTACGGTGTTTTTTGTAACATAATGATATTCTTAGTTGAGCTTGACAAAATTGAACTGACGGCCTCTTGAATGCCATGCTGTTGTCAAGGGCATGGAATTCGATAACAATATGAAGATAAAAACTATAAAAATCAATAAATTATAATCACAAATCGGCATCGCAATCAGCGTTTTTCTCTTCTGTGCATGATGTGCATGGGGTGTATAATATCAATCAGTTAGCGAATCGCAAATTTCCTTTTGGGTCATATTTGGGTCATGGGAGCGTGCCTGTCACCCGTATGTGGGTATGTGCCAGGGTTGATAATTATCGCAAAATTGCTATACTGGATATGAAGGACAACATATGCCGGAACCGACATCTCCGTGGATTGTAGAGAACCTGAAGACACCGTGGACAGTGAGTTTGACGCCCTGCCCAAAGATATTCAGGCAAAATTTCTGCACCTTGCCGCGCTGGTGGAAGAGTTGGGTTTGCTTGCCTTGAAGGAGCCTTACGTCAAACACGTGCAGGGGAAGCTGTGGGAATTACGAGTTAAAGCGAAGTCCGGCCTTGGGCGCGGCATCTGCTGCACCACGAAAAGCAAGAGGATTATTATCCTGCGGTATTTTCAAAAACAATCGGCTAGAACGCCGCGCGATGAAATTGCGCTTGTTCTGGAACGCTTGCGCACACTGGAGGAATAAAAATGTCCAGACGCTTACTCGATAAACTGCCTGCTCTCATGAAAGACCCCGAATTCGCTACAGCATGGCAGGAGGCGGAAGAAGAATTTTCCATTGCCCGTGAAGTGATTCGCGCCCGCACCGCAGCCGGTCTTTCCCAGCAAGAACTGGCGGAACGGCTGCATACAACCCAATCTGTCATCGCCCGTCTGGAATCCGGCACACATGCGCCGTCCGTCTCCACGCTCAAGCGCGTGGCAGAAGCCACGCACTCAAAACTGCGGATTGCGTTTGTCCCGGCAACGTGTACTGAATTTGCGCCATGAGAGGCTATCTGCCGTTGCGTGCCTCAATATCGGACGTCGTTGTATAGGGCATTTAAGCAGCGCTTCCATGGAATACTCCTACTGGCGTCGCCAATTCACTGCCGAGCGCAAATTACCTTGACAAAAAATAGGGATTTTCACTATCGAAACTTGTAGCACAAGCGACATGTTATCTCTTGTCCCTGTTTGGAGGCCCACATCGATGTCCATCGAACGCATCAACCTCGCCAACGAGACCTTTAACCATATCTTGGCGCTTATAGCCGCTCGTGGCTATGAACCAGAGACCAAGCTCCCTTCGGAGAACGAACTCGTCATCTCCATCGGAGTCAGTCGGAACACTGTGCGCACCGCACTGAACCGGCTGAACGCCTTGGGGATTCTTGAGGTACGGCATGGCGAGGGGTATTTTCTCAAAGACATCAACGTGGATGTGTTCACCAACCTGCAGCTTCCCATTCTGCTTGAGGCCTATTCCAACGTGGAAACGCTGACGGAATTCCGGATCGGCGTGGAATCTCAGGGGGCCGCACTGGCAGCGCTAAAGGCCACGGCTGAAGATTTGGAAAGTATGGAACGGGCTCTGAGCCTATCCCGCGAGCACATCAGCGACAAGGAACGCTATGCCTTGTACGACATGGATTTTCATCTGGCCATTGCCAGGGCCTCGGGAAACAGTATCATCTCACGTTCCATAGAAATGCTCAAAGCTCTGTACACAGTATGGCTACGCAGCTTTGTGCGTGTACACGGCAACTCGCGCAGCAACGATTTTCATCACCAGTTATTTAACGCGATCAGGAATCATGACTCGGATACCGCGCGAGAAATCATGACCGCGCACCTGACTGATGTTCTGTACAAGGTGCGCCTCGACGCGGCGAAAAAACCGGGAGTTCTGCCTATAGAGGATGACATTCAGACGTGACCGCAGGCTGGTAGCGGAGCGTGCTTTCAGATGTAAAACTCTCTACAGGGTGGATGCCGATGACCAAGATTTTGGAGTTTCAGCATATATCCAAAAGCTTTCCAGGTGTGAAGGCGCTGGACGATGTGTCCGTTGATCTTAACGCTGGCGAAGTCCACGTCATTGTCGGAGAAAACGGGGCTGGCAAGTCAACTTTGATGAAGCTTCTTTCCGGCGCGTATACGGCTGACGGCGGGCAAATGCTGCTGGAAGGCAAGCCGATCCTCCACAACAACCCCCAGCTTTCCGAACAGCTCGGCATAGCCATGATCTACCAGGAATTGACCATCGTTCCCGAGCTTTCTGTGGCCAACAACATTTTTCTGGGGCATGAGATCAGGTGGGGGATCTTTCTGGACCGTAAGTCCATGGAAGCGCGGACCGAGGAGTTGCTGACCTCCATCGGGGTAAACGTATCGCCCCGCACACTGGTAAAAAACCTTTCCATCGCCAACCAGCAAATGATCGAGATAATAAAGGCTCTGTCCAAGAATGCAAAAATCATTGTTTTTGACGAGCCCACCAGTTCCCTGACCAATACCGAGATCGGGGAACTGTTCCGCATCATTGCCGCACTGAAGGCCAAGGGTGTGGGTATGTTCTATATCTCCCACCGTCTGGAAGAAATCTTTGAGATCGGCGACCGCGTCACTATTATGCGAGACGGCAGAAAAATCACAACCAGCAATATTGCGAACAGCACTCTGGACCAGATTGTGGAGGGCATTGCCGGCCGTCGGATCGACAAGGTTTATACCCGCACGTATCTGGAAAAGGGCGATGTGGCGTTGGCGATCAATAACCTCTGCGGCGAGCGTTTCAAGAACATCAATATTGAGGTTCGGGCCGGAGAGATCGTGGGTTTGGCGGGTTTGGTGGGTTCTGGCCGTAGTGAAGTGGCGAGAGCCGCCTACGGAATAGACCCCTATAGCCAAGGGGAGGTCTTTGTTAAGGGAGAAAAAATACCCAAGGCGACTCCGCAACGCATGAGCGCCAAAGGGGTTGCCTTTCTGCCGGAAAACCGCAAACGCGAAGGTTTGGCTCTCTCCCTACCCATACGCGAGAACGCGGTCGTTTCGGCGTTGCAGTGGCTCAATCCCGGAGGCGTAATCCGGCGGCACAAGGAACGGAAGCTTGTTCAGTCTTTTGTGGATAGCTTGGGCATCAGTACGCCCACCATTGAGAAACTGACGAACTTTCTCAGCGGGGGCACCCAACAGAAGGTCGTGCTGGCCAAATGGTTGGTCACCCAGGCGCATACGTTCATTTTCGACGAACCCACGCGGGGCATTGACGTAGGGTCCAAAACCAGCATTTATAGCTTGATGGATGAACTTGTTGGCCGGGGCGCGGGCATCCTCATGATCTCCTCCGAACTGCCCGAAGTGTTGGGGATGAGCGACAGAATTTACATTATGGCTCAAGGGCGCATTGCCGGAGAGTTGACCAAGGATGAGGCCGACCAGATGAAGATCATCCAACTTGCCTTTTCCCAGTCTGAAACAACGGGGGAAAAAGGAGGCGCAGCATGAGTACCGCGAAAGGAAACGGGCAAGGGCGGTTGTGCTTGTTAGACCTCCCCAACTCTGTGTTTGCTTTTCTGTTGGTATTCATCCTTGCCTCGGTCTTGGCACCTCACTTTTTTTCACCCGGCAATCTGTCCACCCTGTTGTTGCAGGCCTCAATACTCATCATCCTAAGCATAGCCATGTCCCTGGTCGTCATTTCCGGAGGCATCGACCTGTCTATGGGCGGAGTGCTGTCCATGTGCGGCGTCATTATGGCGCTTTGTCTACGAAGCGGTATGCACGTGCTGGCGGCCATTCTCGTGGGGGTCGTAAGCGGAGCCATGTTCGGGCTGCTGAACGGGCTGTGCGTAACCTGCATGAAGGTGCCGCCCTTCATCGCCACCTTCGGATCCATGGGCATCGCCCAGAGCATAGCCAATACCCTTTCGGGCAAACGCACCATTTATTGGGAGGGAGGCAGCCACAGCGCCATTCTGGACTTTCTTGGCGGCAATGTCATCCGCGTGCAATTCGGGATCGAGGCCAGCACCATTTTTTATGTACCCTTTCTGGTGGTGTTGACGGCAGTGGTTGTGGGCATCGTCATCTTCCTCTTCAAACGCACGGTGCTCGGCGCCTATACTTACGCCATAGGCGAAAACGAGGAAATAGCCCGTCTCTGCGGTATTGCCACACGCACCTGGACGGTTCTGCTTTATATAATTTCCGGCATGCTGGCTTCCTTGGCGGCGCTGCTGGTGCTGATCCGCACCAACAGTATGCAACCGACGTCCGGTGAATGGCTTGAATTTCAGGCTGTTGTGGCTGCGGTGCTGGGCGGCAACGCTTTGGAGGGCGGCAAGGGCAGCCTGTACGGAGCCATCTTCGGGGCTTTGACCCTGTATGTTGTTCGTAGCGCTCTATCGCTGAAGGGCATTGACACCTCGGCGACCATGGTCGTTATCGGTGGGGTGCTGGTTGTGGGCATGATGCTCAATGAATTGGCCGCGCGACACGAGAAAAAGCTGCTGGGGAAAATGTAGGAGAGGTCATGTCCGGACAAGCAACTATCCCGCGCAAACGACTGCTGAAAAGCCTGACGGACTTTTCCTCGTTATTCATCCTGTTTGGGGTGCTGGCGTTTTTTGAGGTCGTTACTACCCTGCAGGGCAATGATTACTTGACCATGTCCAACATGTCCGTGATGATCAATCAGGCCTGCTTTCTGACCATCATCGGCATAAGCCAGGCACTGGCTATTCTGACGGGCGGCCTGAACTTGGCTATAGGCTCGGTCATGGCCTTCACCACAGTCATGTGGGGCAGGATGCTGGTGGGAGCGAATTCCGACGTGCATTATATCGTACCCATGTTGATCATTGTGGGTGCAGGCATGCTGATCGGCTTGGTCAACGGGCTACTGATAACCAAGCTGAAAATGCCCCCCTTCATCGCCACTTTTGCCACTATGTACGCCTGTCGAGGCCTGGCCTGGCTGGCGCTGGGAAAACGGGTCATTTACAACCTGAACTCCGACTTCCGTTGGTTCGGCATCGGTATTGTGACGCGCGTCGGCGGCTTCACCCTGACTGTGCCCATGATCATCACGCTGGTACTGCTCGTGGCCACGGCTTTTATGCTCACGCGCACCAACTTCGGCCGCAGGATTTATTTTATGGGCGCCAATCCCGTGGCAGCCAAGTTTTCCGGTATACCCACGGACAGGATCATCATTTGGGTTTATGTGATCAGCACGGGCATTGCTGCTTTCGCCGGCCTGCTGTACGGCGCCCGACTCAACTCTTTTGAACCGGGCATGGCCGTAAATGCTCCCTTTGAGGCTATAACCGTTGCCCTGATCGGCGGCATCGCCATGAGTGGGGGCTTTGGCAATATCTGGGGCGTACTCTGCGGCTCCATCATCGTAGCCGCCATCTACAACGGCATGAACATCCTGAGCGTACCTTCCGAGCTGCAAACCCTGGTCATGGGAGCCATGATCATCTTTGCCGTGGCCTTCAACCAACTTTTGATCAAGTGGAATATGGAGTTGAGGAACGAGCTGGACGAACGTATCGCCCCGGATACGCGCGTACACGGAGTGGAGGGGAAAGCATGAAGCCGGCTGTTGTCTTTGTCGCCACCTACGACACCAAGGGGGGCGAATCCGAGTACATCAAAAATAAAATTCTGGAGCATGGCGCTTCCTGTCTGACCATTGACGCAGGCGTGGGTAAAAACCCGGCCATCGCCGCCAACGTCACGCTTGCGAACCTGTG
>WRKB01000227.1 GCA_009778295.1 Betaproteobacteria bacterium
GTCGGGAAAGGCGGCGCTCTGCCGGCGTTCGCTTTCCAGAATCCTCATACCCGGCGAAAGACATACAGCCAGGGGAACAGCAAACAGCAGCGCGGCAAACAGGCAGGACAGAAGAAACTTGTTCATGACCGCTATCTAAAAGGTAAAATAGATAAAAGGATTACGCGCGCCAGTGAGAAGAAGTATCACCGACGCAACAGCCAGAATCCCTTGCAGGCAGAACGCGCCGACCGGTAAATTCTCCGGCTTGCGGCTGGTAGGCGCGGGATAACAGCTATCCGGCGCCAGACACAGCATGACCCCGGCGGCCAGGGCGGTACACGCCAACACATGATATGTCAGAACAGGCGCCGCAGGAGAAAGTGTAAACATATCTTTTAAATAGACCCCGGCTGCATGGATATTTTCCGCGCGAAAAAAAACCCATCCAATCACAATAACAAGCAGGGCATAGCTTCTGGAAAACACAACCGGCATCCTTGCGATCATCCGGCCGGGGGGAAGCCGCTCAAGGATCAGAAACAGGCCATGCCACAGTCCCCAGAGGATAAAGGTGACGTTCGCCCCATGCCAAAGGCCGCAGAGGAAAAATACGATCAACAGGTTCCTGTACGTGGCCCGGCCGCCCCCCCTGCTGCCGCCCAAAGGAATATACAAATAGTCGCGCAGCCATGAAGAAAGCGAAATATGCCAGCGTTGCCAAAACTCCCGCATGCTGGCGCTGGAATACGGACGCCGGAAGTTTTCCTCAAAGCGAAACCCGGCCATTGCAGCCAGACCTATCGCCATGTCGGAGTATCCGGAAAAATCGAAATAAATCTGTATGGTATAGGCAAAAATGCCAAGCCAGGCATCAAAAAAATGCAGATTGCCTATCCCGGACATCGAAAAAGCGGCATCCGCGACAATCGCAACCGAGTTGGCGATGAGGATCTTTTTATTGAGTCCCACAAGAAAGCGGTACATCCCGAACGCAAACAATTCCCTGTCCGGGCCGCGCGTGAGGAGGTCATCCTGGACCTGGGCATAGCGCACGATCGGCCCGGCGACCAAATGAGGAAACATGCAAAAGTATGTGAGGAAGGCGAGCGCCGTCTTCGCCGGAGCAACCTGCCGCCGATATACGTCAATAAGGTAGCTGATGGCATGGAAGGTAAAGAAACTGATGCCAAGCGGCATTGCGGCCTTTTTTTCCATCAGGCCAGGGACGATGAAGGAAAGCATCCAAGGGACATACTTGACCCAGATCAGGACGGACAGGTTGACAGCGATAAAGGCTGCCAGCCAGAGACGTGGCTTTTTGCTCCCGGGCAGATGCTTTCCGGCTGCATAGTTAATGATGCCGAGGACCAGCAGCAAAAAGACGTTGGTCGCCTCGCCCCATGTGTAAAAAAGCAGGCTGGCGGAAAGCAGTGCTATATTGCGCAGGGCACCCGCCCCGGCAAGCCGCGCGGAACCATCAAGCGCCAGGAAAAGAGGCAGGAGCAGAAACGTGAATGATAGTGAGGCAAAAACCATACACTACAACAACTGATACTTTGAGTTTGCCGCTAATGGAGAAGTATATTCGCCTTGCGGCAAACTCGTTACCAGGATTGACGAGCAAATCCTTGCAGAGCAGGTACACATCTCAATGCTAACCTGTCTACCCCAGACGGTTTGTTTTCGGATCACGTGCAAAAGAAATATCTTCCACCTTTACGTAGGCTTCGCCACGCCGATCGACAAGCACGTATCCCCTGGCACGCAGTGCGTCCCGCGCCCGCAACACATCCGCGGCAGCTGCTTCATCAAGCACATACAGCATTTCACCGCCCTCGGCTGCGTACTTCTGACCATAGCTGATGGGCACATCGCTTTGCACATCGCCAAGAAGCGCTTCCGCCACCGGGCCTGTCTTGCGCGCGCCGTTGGCCAGCAGCAGAACCGTCCTGGCCCGGTAGACCAGCTCGGCCCCCATGGAGACGGCGTACTGCGGGCTTTCTTCCCGGGAAGCAAAATTGCCGTCCTGAATCGCGTTGTCAATGGTGTTGTCGTCGAGCTTGACCAGCAGCATGGAGTTTCCAGCAAAGGGGATGCCGCTTTCATGGAAGGCCACATGCCCGCGGCCGCCCACGCCGATGATCTGGAGATCGATGCCTCCTGCGGCCTCGATTTTGCGCTGGTAAGCGTCCAGGATATGCTCCTTGATCTCCCGCAGATAGCCTGTGGCCCCCCCATTCATGACCACTGCCTTGCCGCGGCCCGCGCCCTGCATTTCAAAGGAATCAGGATGGGTGGCAAGCTCTTCGGCAAGCTTCGCCTGTTCCACCAGGACTCCATACGGCACGCAGGTCTCTATAAATTTCTCCCGAAGCAGGCCGAAGAGCTCGGAAATCATAAAATATCCGTAGGAATTGCAATTCAGGGCGCGCTGCTGGGCATGTTCCCCCGGCAGGCCGACGTATTCGTCGAGGTTGAAACTGCGCGTCCGGCGGGCGTCGATCCGTCCGCTGTTGAACGCCTTGGCCAGATGTTTGTACATGCCTGTGGGCGAATTCCCCGTAGCCAGACCAAGGACGCATTCTGGCTTGCGAGCCTGACAGTTTTTGATGCGCTCCTCGACAAGCATTGCGGCGACTTGGCTCATCTGATCAAAATCTTTCGTCACATAAATTGTCAACATCGGGCATCTCCTTTTGCCGCATCCTCATATGCTTCTTGGGGCAGGCAGTCAATAGAAACGGCTATGCCCCGGTCATAAACTTGGTGAAGTTGGCGTTCCGGCGTACGGGTTCAAAACCGGAGCAACGGATTATGCTTTCGAGTTCCGCGACGCTGAGCGCCTGGACCGAATCCGCTCCCGCCATGTGCCCGATTTTTTCCTCCACGATGGTGCCGTCCAGATCATCTGCGCCCCAATGCAGAGCTGTCTGGGCCTGCTTGACACCGAGCATCACCCAATACGCCTTGAGATGCGGAATATTGTCGAGCATCAGGCGCGAAACGGCGATAAGACGCAGCTGATCCAGCCCCCGTTGCGGGCCGGAGAGTCCCACAGGAAGTTTGAGCGCGCTGTGCTCGGTCTGAAAGGCCAGCGGAATGAAACAGGTAAAGCCGCCGGATATGTCCTGCTGCTTACGCAGGCGGCACAGGTGGTCTATGCGATCTTCAACGCTCTCTATGTGCCCGAAAAGCATGGTCGCGTTGGTGGGGATACCTAGCGAATGCGCCTCGCCCGCCACGCGCAGCCAGGCGTCCGCATCAATTTTGTTCGGGCAGAGCTGCCTGCGCACCTCGGGAGCGAAAATTTCCGCGCCGCCGCCGGGCAGCATGGCCAGCCCGGCGCTTTTGAGACGACTCAACACCTCAATCGTGGAAATGCCTTCCATAGCGGCAAAATGGGCGATCTCCACGCAGGTAAAGGCCTTGATGACAGTCCCGGGGCGCAGCTTACACAGCTTGCGAAGCAATTCTTCAAACCAAGCCAGACGCAATTCCGGATGGCAGCCCCCGACGATGTGGAGTTCGTCCGGCGCGAGGCCGCCTGGCGGGTCGTTGCACAGCCTGTCTATTATGTCTTCATGCGTCAGCGTAAAATGCCCTTCTTCGCCCGGCTCGCGGCGGAAGGCGCAGAAGCGGCAGGCGTTAACGCAATGGTTCGTATAATTCACATGGCGGTTCACAACATAAAACGCCTGTTGACCATGGCGCAGCATACGGGCATGGTGGGCCAGTGCGCCCACGGCCACGGGATCGGGGCAGCGAAAAAGCGCTAGGCCCTCCTCGGGCGTCAGGCGTTGTTCGGCCAGCACCTTGTCCAGTATCGCATCCAGGCAGAGCTGTGTATAATACGCGGCATCCAGCATTGAAGCCTCAAAAGAATAGGGGGGCGCCAAAGCCGCTTCTGCGATTTCGGCGGCAACCCGCATTGTATACTCTATCCGGAAGGAACTGTCATGCACCCTCTTTCGCTCGGCATATCTCCCTGTCCCAACGACACTTTTATCTTTCATGCCCTGCTTTCCGGCTTGGTTCCACTGCCGGAAACCATCCAGCCGCGCCTGCAGGATGTGGAGGAACTGAATAAACTGGCGATCAGGGGCGAACTCGATGTGACCAAGCTGTCGATAGGCGTGTTGCCCTTCGTGTTGGAGGAATACGTGCTCCTGCGCTCCGGCGGCGCCCTGGGCTTCGGTGTGGGACCGCTGCTGGTGGCGCGCGAGCCGCTCGGCGTCGAAGACTGCCGGAACCTGCCTATAGCCGTTCCTGGACGTTATACCACCGCCAATCTGCTGCTGGAACTCCACGGCGCATTTCAAGGGCCAAGAAGAGAACTGGTCTTCGACCAGGTCATGCCGGCGCTCACGGCGGCAGAGTGCCCCTGCGGCGTCATCATCCATGAAGGGCGTTTCACGTATCGGGAAAAGGGCTTGTATAAGGTACTGGATTTGGGTGAATGGTGGGAGCGGCAGTACGAAATACCCCTCCCCCTTGGCGTGATTGCTGCCCGGCGCAGTCTGGGTCGGGCGCGCATCGCGGCGCTGGAGGACGCCATCCGCCGGAGTTTACGCTGTGCCAGACTCAGCCCCGAATCCTGCCGGGACTTCGTGCGCCGGTATGCCCAGGAAATGCACGAAGATGTCATCGAAAGGCACATCGAAACCTTTGTCACGGCATTCAGCCTGGATCTCGGCCCGGCCGGAGAAGCGGCGGTAAGCATGCTGGCCCATAAAGCCGCCGCGCTTGCCGGAAAGGATGTTTTACCGGCGCCGTTCCTCCCTGGTCATGCCTAGGACATCTCCCGGCTTCTTTTTCTCCCGTAGCGAAGCCCGGCGGATTTTCCATCTGGCCGCACCCGTGTTTTTCGCCCAGTTGAGCCAGATGCTGATGGGAGTTGTGGACACGGTCATGACCGGCCATTACCGCACCACGGATATGGCGGCTGTGGCGGTGGCGGCCTCTATTTGGGTGCCGGTGAGCCTGTTCGGCATCGGCGTCATGCTGGCGCTCACGCCGCTGATTGCGCAACGCCTGGGAGCCGGTGACAGGAAAAGCGTACCGCACTTGCTGCGCCAAGGCGTTATGCTGGCACTGGCGCTTTCCGTGCCGCTTATTGCCACCTTGCTCTTCTTTGCCCGCAATATCCACTGGTTTGGCCTGGAGCACGAACTGGCCAGGATCGCGGCGGGCTTCCTGCGCGCCATCGCTTGCGGATTGCCGGGTTTTCTGCTCTTTATCGCCGTGCGCGGCCTGCTGGACGGCGATGCGCGCACGCGTCCCGCCATGCTGATTTCGTTCTGTGGCCTGTTGCTGAACATTCCCTGCAATTATCTGCTGATTTACGGACGCTGCGGCCTGCCGGAACTGGGCGGCATAGGGAGCGGCGTCTCCACGGCCATAGCCCACTGGTTCATGGGTGCGGCTCTTGTCTGCTACACGCGCGGATCAGCCTCCTACAAAGACCTGCGGCCGCTGTATGCGCCTTTGTGGCGCGGCCTGCCAGGGGCGCCGCGTCTGGACTTGTGCCTCATGGCGCGCATTCTGCGCATCGGCGTGCCGGGCGCGCTGTCCTTGCTGTTTGAAGTGACCTGTTTCACTATCTGCCCGCTTTTGCTGGCCCCTTTGGGTACGACCGTCGTCGCCGGGCATCAGGTGGCCATGAGCGTTACCAACCTGTTGTTCATGATCCCGCTTTCCCTGTGCATTACGTCCACCATCCGCGTCGGGCGCTGCCTGGGCGAAGGCAATCCCGTTGCGGGACAAACCGTAAGCTGGACAGCGCTCGGTTCGGGTTTTGTCATGGCCTGCGCCACCTGCACCGGCATCATCCTGTTGCGCTACGAAATAACGGGTCTGTATACGAATGACCCCCAAGTGCGGGAATTGGCGGCAACGCTTTTGCTCTATACGGCGGCCTTCCAACTGGTGGACGCCGTCCAGATCATCTGCCTGGGGTCGTTACGAGGCTATAACGACACGCTGTTTATCTCCATGGCGAGTTTCGGGGGCTATTGCTGTCTGGGACTGCCGCTGGGCATTGTGCTGGCGCGCACGGATCTGCTTGCGCCGCAGATGGGCGCGGCAGGCTTCTGGGCAGCCTTTGTGATCTGCTTGAGTTCGCTGGCGCTTGTCTTTCTGTGGCGGCTGCGGCGCCTGCACCGGCTAGGGCC
>WRKB01000228.1 GCA_009778295.1 Betaproteobacteria bacterium
CGTCAGATCCAGCGTGCCTTCGTACAGGGCACGGCCGCTGATGGCACCTTGCAGGTTCGCCTGTTGGGAAAGCGGATAAAGTTTTTGTATGTCAGCCAGCGTGGCCACCCCGCCGGCGGCAATGAGCGGGAGGGGGGATGTGTGGGCAAGCTTGTCCAGCGCGTCAAAGGCCACACCCGTTTGCATTCCGTCGCGCTCAATATCAGTGTAGACTATAAAGGAAGCCCCATCGCGCACCAAGCGCGGCAATACCTCATCCATGCTCAGATCGGAATCGGCGACCCAGCCCTTGGTTTTCAGTCGGCCCCTGTCGGCGTCAAGCGAAACGCCGATTTGTCCGGGGAAACGGCGGCACAGCTTCGCAAAGCTTTTGGGGTCTTCCAGGGCCATGGTGCCGATAATCAGCCTGCGCACTCCGGCGTCCAGATATGCCTTGGCTGCAGCTTCGTCGCGGATTCCGCCGCCAAGCTGAACTGGGATGGAGAGAGCGGCGCAGAGGCGTCTGATGATGGAGCAACTGGCGGGTACGCCTTGAAATGCACCGTCCAGATCCACTACATGCAGCCAGAGTGCTCCTTTGTCTTGCCAGAAACGGGCTGTTGCCACAGGATCCGGGGAAAATACGGTGCTGTCCTCAGCAACGCCTTTTTTCAGGCGCACTGCCTGGCCATTTTGAATATCAACAGCGGGGAAGAGGATCACAGACCAAAGTCCTTGATGGCTTTGCTGATACCTTCCCGCGTGAGTTCCGTCGCGTTGATCCAGCGCCCCTTGCGTTTGAAAAATTTGTCGAGAGTGAGCAGGTTGTCCGTAAGCCCGATTTGTTGCTCTTCAAAGACGGAACGTTTAAGCAGGCGCGCTCTGGCAACATCAATGAGGTAAAATTCCACTTTGATCGAAGCGCTCGTGGCCACCCCGGCTTCGCCGCCGTCACGCTCCTGCCAGTTGATGATCTGGGGAACGAAAAGCAGATCCACATCCGCCTTTCTGCCTATTTCGAGCCATGTTTGCAATCCCATAGGACTGCCGGATTCGTGATAGCCCATATCAGGCATGGATGGCGGCGCGGAAAGGGTGACGTACTGACGGTTACTTTCTTGAGAGAGGGTACGGGCGAGAGTACTGTCAAGATCAGGCAGCAGAGCGGGGGCGATTTTTCCTTGGCTGCTCGGAAGCTGCCCAGTGATAAGTTCACTTGTCCTGGTTGGCTGCGTAAACCAGGCAACGCCCACCCTGAATTCGAGAGGAATAATGGTAGGAGCGTGCTCCCCGGGCGTGCGTTTTTGGCAGGCAGCCAATGATATCAGAAGAAAAACGGCAAGAACCGCCACGATCATCCGCGATAAAGTGCGCATCAATCCAGCCTCCCTTTTGTGCTGGGCATTATTTTGCCGGAACGGCGAACCGCCTGCTTCAGGGCGAGTCCCAAACCCTTGGCGGCGGATTCCAGAAGATGGTGTCCGTTTTTGCCATATATAAAAGAAATATGAAGATTCATCCGGGCTGCCGATGCCAGCGCCTTGTAATGCTCACGCCACAGGTCGCGCTCCTCTCCGCCCAGAACATTCGGGAGCAGTTCCTCACCGCGCCATTCCAGCCAGGCCCGTCCTGAAATGTCAATACATACCTCAGCCAGAGCTTCGTCCATGGGCACGCGAGCAAAACCCACGCGTTCAATACCCGTTCTGTCCCCCAGCGCCTCAAGCAAAGCTTGTCCCAGCACAAGACCGACATCTTCTGCGCTGTGGTGTCCGTCGATATGCGTATCGCCTTCGCAACGCAAGCGCAGATCAAAACCGGCCCAGAATGCGACAAGGGTCAGCAGGTGATCCAGCAAGCCAATGCCGCTTGCAATATCCGTTACACCCGTGCCGTCAAGATTCAGGCTCAGGGAAATGTTCGTTTCGTTGCTGATGCGAGTGAGATCGGCCTTACGGGGGATCATGGGGCCTCCTGAGCGGGCTTGCTTTCATCTTCGGCGGTATCGTCCGCCTCGGCGTTATCCTGTTTTTGCTCTTTGTCCTGTTCTTTCGGAGGCTTTTGCGTCGCAGCCATTATCCATATGCTTATTTCGTACAGCACAAGCATGGGAGCGGCCATAAGCAGTTGCGAGACGACTTCCGGAGGGGCGAGGAGTGCCGCAACGATAAAAATGGTGAGGATGGCGTATCTTCTCCAGCGACGCAGGTGGTCGGCCGTCAGAATTCCTATGCGAGCCAGAAAATAGGCGAACAGCGGCATTTCGAAGACAAGGCCGAAGGCGATGAGCAACTTGAGCGCGAACCCCAGATATTCATTGAGAGAAGGCATGGGAAGAATGGTATCTGTGGCGAAACTCATAAAAAATTTGAAGGCTACCGGAAATGCCACAAAATAACAAAAAGCTGCTCCGGACAAGAAAAAGAACGCGGAAAAAGCCGCCAGAGGGACAATGTGGCGCCGTTCCTCTTCATACAGGCCGGGAGCGACGAAAGCCCATATCTGGTAAAAGGTATACGGGCTTGTCAGAAACAGGGAAGCCACAAAACCTACTTTCATATATACGAAGAAGGCTTCCGGGATTGACGTGAAAATCAGCTTACTCCCTTGCGGCATACTGGCCGTGAGGGGTTTGACCAGTTCTTCAAATAGAGTGTCGGAAACGGCATAGCAGGCAAAAAAACCCAGCATGATGATGATCAGTACGCGCACCAGACGCGAACGCAATTCGCCCAGGTGCCCCATGAGGCTCATGGATTTGCCTTCTTTGCCTCCCGTATTCTTCCGGTCTGCTTTTTCTTCTTTTGTTTTTTCTGCGGGCGCGTCTTCGGGTCTTTGCGCAAGTTCTCCGCTTTCCCCCTGTGAGGCAGGGAGCGGAGCATCTTCCGGTGGTTCTGGAACCCCCGTGTCGTCGCCGGCAGGGAAGTCTCCACAGGAAGTGTGCTCTCCGCCCCAAAATTGAAAGCTGAGCGTATCTTCAAACGTGCCCTGATCTTGTGTTGCAGACGTGTCATCCTGTCCGTCGGCACAGGCGGCATCCGCAAAAGCGTGTTCTTCCGCTACGGAAGAATCGGATTCGGAGGAAGACGCTTCGGGGCGGTCCGGCATCGGATAAGGGTCTTTGCCTGTCATGCCTGTTCCTTGGAATGAGCGGCCTTGCTGCTGGCTTCAACTGCTTTTTCAACGTCTGTTTTGGCTTCGGCAGGTTCCTCGGGGATTTTTTCGGCCGGAGTTTCCTGGCTGAAAAATTCTTTTTCCGCCTGCCGTTTGAGTTCTTCGTGTTCTTCTTTTTCCACTTCGAGATTCAATGTTCGTTGAAATTCTGTGGAGACGCGGCGGAATTCGCCCATAGCCTTGCCGAGAGTCCTGGCGATTTTGGGAAGATGTGATGGCCCAAGCACCAAAAAGGCCACAATCAGGATAACCAGAAATTCCGAGCTGCCTATGCCGAACATGGCGCTTCTCCCATGCTGAAGTGTGAGATGTCAAAAAGTTTCATTCGTCGAATTGCTATTCCCACTCTATGGTAGAAGGGGGTTTGGGGGAGATGTCGTAGACGACTCTGTTGACTCCCTTCACCTCGTTAATGATGCGTCCTGAAATGCGCTCCAGGAGTTCCGGAGGCAAGCGCACCCAGTCGGCGGTCATGGCGTCCACGCTATCCACCACGCGTAGGGCGACGACATGTTCATAGGTGCGCTGATCGCCCATGACGCCTACTGTCTTGAGCGGCAAAAGCACGGCGAAGCCTTGCCAGATTTTACGGTACCAGCCTGATTCCTTGAGTTCGAGCTGTACGATATGGTCGGCACGGCGTAAAATATCCAGGCGTTCTTCGGTCACTTCGCCGATAACGCGAACGGACAAGCCCGGGCCGGGAAAAGGATGACGCCAGACGATAAATTCCGGCAGCCCCAGCTCCACAGCCACCTTACGCACTTCATCCTTGAAAAGTTCGCGTACCGGCTCAATGAGCTTGAGTTTCATATGTTCCGGCAGACCGCCCACATTGTGGTGACTCTTGATGACAGCCGACGGTCCTTTGAACGAAATGGATTCAATGACATCCGGGTAAAGCGTGCCCTGGGCCAGATAGTCTACTTTGCCGAGCGCCCTTGCCTCCTCGTCGAATACCTCAATGAAGGTATGGCCTACAATTTTGCGTTTGATTTCAGGGTCGGTCACGCCTTCCAGGCGGAGAAGAAAGCGTTTTTGAGCCTGAACGTGCTTGAGGTCTAAATCAAAGTGTTCCCGCAGGTAGGACGTGACCTCATCGGCTTCATGCATGCGCAACAGACCGTTATCCACAAAAATGCAGTGCAATCTGTGGCCGAGAGCCTTGTGGAGCAGCACCGCCACCACTGTGGAATCGACACCGCCGGAGAGAGCGCAAACCACGTGTCCGTCGCCGACCTGATCGGCAACATTTTTCACCACGCGCTCTACAAAGGAAGACATGGTCCAGTCCGGCGTGAGGTGGCCCACTTTGAACAGAAAGTTGCGCAGAATGCGTTCACCGTCTTCGGAATGGTGGACTTCGGGGTGAAACTGCACGGCATAGATCTTTCTGGCCTCATCAAACATGGCGGCTACACTGAGCGTGCGGGTACGAGCGCTCACGGTGAAGCCGGGCGGCGGCACGGTTACCTTGTCTCCGTGCGACATCCAGACTCGTGAACTGGAAGGCCGTTCTTCCCCGAACAAGCCGTCCCACAGGGCGCAGTATTGGTTCATAACAAGATCCGCCGGACCGTATTCGCAGGCGGTGGAATAAGCCAGTTCCCCCCCCAGGCTGTGAGCCAGAAGTTGCATTCCGTAGCATATGCCAAGTATGGGCACGCCGAGTTCCAGCAGTCCTTTGTCCAGAGCGGGGGCGTCTTTTTCTCCCACGCTGGCCGGGCCGCCGGAGAGAATGAGGGCAGAAGGATTCATGCGCGCGATTTCTCTTGCTGTGATCACGCAGGGATGGATTTCCGAATAGACCCCGGCCTCGCGCACGCGACGCGCGATAAGCTGTGTGAGCTGGGAACCGTAATCAATGACGATAACTTTATTTTGCTGCACAGGCGACTCCAAAGAGATGTATGTAGCCTAACTGTTGTCGATTCTATAGTTGGGCGCTTCTTTGGTAATGATCACGTCATGCACATGGCTTTCGCGCAGACCCGCTGATGTGATCTCCACGAATTGCGCCTTCTCCCGGAGTGCCTGAAGATCTTTCGCGCCCACATAGCCCATGCCTGAGCGGAGTCCGCCCACAAGCTGGTAGATGGAGTCCATCACCTGACCACGGTAAGGTACTCGGCCTACAATACCTTCGGGAACGAGCTTTTTGCTTTTTTCCTGAAAATACCGGTCGGAACTGCCTTCCTTCATGGCGTCGATGGAACCCATACCCCGGTAAATCTTGTATGTGCGGCCCTGGTACAGAATGGTTTCACCGGGGCTTTCCTCGGTACCGGCGAACAGGCTGCCTATCATAACGGAATGTGCACCCACAGCCATGGCTTTGACAATGTCGCCGGAAAATTTGATCCCGCCATCGGCAACGCAGCAACGGTCCTTTTCCCTGGCTGCGCGGGACGCCTCAATCACCGCCGTGACCTGGGGCACGCCTATCCCGGCGATGATACGCGTGGTGCAAATGGAACCTGGGCCTATACCTACCTTGACAGCGTCCGCCCCAGCCTGCAGCAGGCGTTTGGCGCCCTCATAGGTGCCTATGTTGCCTGCCACCAATTGGCAATTGGGGAAGGCGCCCTTGACCATCTCAATACTCCGCAGCACATTGGCCGAATGGCCGTGCGCGGAGTCAAGCACCAGCACATCGGCTCCTGCCGCCAACAGTTCCGAGGCGCGTTCTTCACACTCGGCCCCCACGCCAATGGCAGCGCCGACGCGAAGGCGCCCCTTGTCATCCTTGCAGGCATCGGGATATTTGAGCACTTTGTCAATGTCTTTCATGGTGATAAGACCCGCCAGACAGCCTTCCCCATCGACTACCAGCAATTTTTCAATACGGTGCGCGTGCAGATGTTCTTTGGCTTCTTCCAGGGTAGTACCCATTGGCACTGTGACCAGATTCTTACTGGTCATCACTTCAGCAACGCGCGTCTGTTCAAGATCTTTCACAAAACGCACATCGCGGTTGGTAAGAATGCCGACCAGATTTTTACCGTCCACCACGG
>WRKB01000229.1 GCA_009778295.1 Betaproteobacteria bacterium
ACATATAAGCGGCCAGAGGCGGTAGAGGCAGCCCGCAAAGAGGCAGCGGCACACAAGGCTGCTGAAGCGCGCAAGGCGGCAGAGACAGCGCCGCGCAAGACAGAAGATGTGCGCACTCGGGCAGATGCGTACAAGGCTGTGGATTTCATCGCATACGATAACTGGATGACCTGGGACGAAGCCAAAGCCTTTTGTCTGCAAAAAGGAAAAAAATTGCCACATGCCAACAATAGTGAGGCATTGCCATTTGGCACTCAAGTTACTTACGTAGATGGTTTTGGCGTTCCAGGCAATCCAAGTCATCCTTGGCCGTCCGTACTGCCTGGCAATGCTACCTATTGGACGGGCACGAAGCACGGTCGCGACAGCGCTTTGGCCATCTACAGCCGCAGGGTGGCGGGTGTCGAAGTTTTCGACGTCACCACAGAACATCGGTCAAAAACCCTGAGCGTGGTCTGTGTTCCAAAGTAGGGGACTTCTGCCTGCTTTATGAGGGAGAGATACTTCCAAGCTCATGCCCATTTGTGACAACCGGACGGACAGTCGTTTGTCCTGCCCCTGCCATGCGACATATTGCTCCCAAGCTCTCTGGCTGAATGTTATTTCCTTACTCGGTCATTGCTTCCAATTCAGCAAGAGTCTTTGTGACTGTCTGGCCCGCTTTTTGGTTATTAACAGTATACATTCCTGTAGACCCTGACGGACCTTATCTGGTAAGCGAATTCTCGGATGTGCTTTCTCGTGTGAAATAACCTGAGAGGCTTATTTTTTTCAAACAAAGGAGGAGGGTTTCCATGGCTTCTGCTACAACGGCAAAGATCTCTGTTCATGACGTTGTTGACCTGCTCTGTGCGATGCTGCGTTTCGATACCACCAATCCTCCCGGCAATGAGAAACCCCTGGCGGAAATGCTGGCCGCGTTCATGAGTGAAAAAGGTTTTGCTGTTGAACTGACAGATCTGGGGAATAACCGCGCTAATGTCACGGCGCGTCTTAACGGCAATGGCGAAAGAAAAACCCTTTTGTTTAACGGCCATCTGGATGTCGTACCCCCAGGTCAAATGGCATGGGAGCATGCTTCCCCCTTTGACCCAGTGGTGAAAGACGGCAAGATTTACGGACGCGGATCCTCGGATATGAAAGGCGGGCTTGCAGCCATGATTGTTGCCGCTACTGCCGTAAAAGCTACGGGCAGAGCCTTGAAGGGTGATCTTATCATTACATGCTCCGCCGATGAGGAATCCGGCAGCCTCGGCGCCCGTGATTTTCGGCAGAAGGGCGGGCTTGAAAACGTTGGCGCCATCATCGTGGGTGAGTCTAGTTCCTGCGGGATCAATATCGCTGAGAAGGGGGCACTGTGGATTGAAATATACACCGTTGGTAAAACGGCACATGGTGCATTCCCCGAGCAGGGTATCAATGCCATCACGGCCATGAATGCGGTGTTGACCGAATTGACAAACTACACCTTCTCATATCAGCCCAATAAATTGCTTGGTCACCCCAGTCTCAATATCTCCACAATTCAGGGTGGAGTCAAAACCAACGTGGTCCCTGACCGCTGTGTACTTACCCTTGATATTCGCACGGTTCCCGGCATGGAACACAACGGCATAGTTAAGGATATCCAAGCCATCTGCGAACGTGTGAAAACGGAACGCCCGGGACTCAGTATAGAAGTGAATCCCATCAATGACCGGCCAGCTGTGGAAACCGTAGCGAACGATCCTTTCATCGTCATGGCTCAGGAGGTGATCAGAGATAATTTTGGCCGCGAAGAAAGCGTGCATGGGGTCAGCTTCTATACCGACGCCGCCATTTTTCTGCCCGGCACAAACATACCGGCTATTTTATACGGGCCGGGTGAAGCGGCTATGGCCCATCAGCCCAATGAATACGTCCCTATCGCCGGACTGGAAGAAGCAGCCCGCTTCTATGCCGCGATGATTGAGCGTTATTTGATCGATTAGCATCTGCAAGCAATTTCTCATCATCAGGAAAAGGTATGAAAAAGCGACATATCATACTCATGCTCCTCTTTCTCGGCTGGGTGGTTTCTTATCTTGACCGTATGGTCATGACTGTAGCGATTCCCTACATAGCCAAAGATTTTTCCCTCAGTCCTGTTGAGGTGGGTGCGGTGATCAGCGCCTTCTTCTTCGGCTATGCGCTATGCCAGATTCCCGGTGGGATGCTTGCAGATCGCTTCGGCCCCCGGCGGGTTATGTCCATGGGCATCTCGTGGTGGACAGCTTTCACCACGCTGACGGGTTTTTTGAACAGCCTGCAGCCGATGCTCTTCGTCCGTGCTCTGTTCGGCATAGGCGAAGGGATATTTCCGGGTGCCTCGTGGAGGATGATCGCCAACTGGTTCCCGCTAAAAGAACGATCAACGGCCAACGGGCTCATGATGTCTTCCAACTTTTTCGGTCCGGCCATAGCTCCCCTCTTCGTTGTAGCTATCATGGGTACTTGGGGCTGGCGGGCAGTATTCTATTCTTTGTTTATTCCGGGCGTCGTCATGGTCTATCTACTATACAAATACGCCACCAACACTCCTGAAGAAATGAAGGATCTGCCGTCTGAAGAATTAGCAGAAATTCGGAATCAGGAGGATGTCCTGCCGGCGGGTCCAACAAAAACCGTTACCTTTGCCCAGATCCTGCGCGCCCCTATCGCTTGGCAGTGCTTCCTGATCTGGTTCTTTTTTGACATCACCTTTTGGGGCTTCATGTCTTGGGTACCAAGTTATTTGGTCAATGAACGGGGATACGCCATGGTCAAGATGGGGATTACCGCCTCCATCCCTTTCTTTGCTGGAATGCTGGGGTTGATACTAGGCGGTTGGTTCTCGGATAAATTCTTCCCAACAAAAAGGGCATCCTATGTGTGTGTGGCGAACATTCTCGCCGGAATTTCCGTATATTTCACCTACCACGCTGCTCCGGAAACGATCATGGCAGTCATGAGCTGTTCCGGGCTGCTGATCGGCATAGCATTCGGTGCTATATGGGGCCTCCCTATGACGGTAATGCCCAAAGAAAGCATGGGGGCTGCTTCTGGTTTTATCAATATGGCCGGACAGATCGCGGGATTTATTGCCCCTCTGCTCCTGGGCTTTCTGATCCAGAATACGGGTAGTTATTACGCGGCCTTCATGGTATTGGCAGGTTCACCGATCATCGCGGGTTTTCTCGCGGCAACGGTTAGAAAAACGGAAACCCTGTAAAGCGCGCGCCAACATTTTTTACAGCCAAGGTGCGGATGCGGCGGTGCGGTATAATCCACCGTGTACACTCCTTCAAGCAATTCCTTGACGCAATCAAGATACGCTTTTCCTCTGTATAACGGACGAGAGGCAATAGCTTGCTCCGGCAAGGTCAGGCAGGCTTTTTCGTGCGTGCCTATGGGCAGAATCCAGGGAGCCGCCTTGCACCTGGGGATGTGAGCATGACGCCGCGTTGTCTCCTACTAAATGATGGATTCAAGCCCTTTGCGATCCAGCAAGTTCAGCAGTTTCAACGCTGTTCCAGAGGGCTTTTTTGGGTTTCGTTTTCATACAATTACCTCCAAAACATCTCGTTCTCCAGATGCAAATGCCCCTTTGTCATCGCTCGGGAAAATCCATTATTCCGTCAGTTGTTCCCACTCAACACCCATCGCCGTCGCCAGACGTTTGCATGTGGCTATGCGGGGCTGCGCCTTTCCAGCTTCAATTTTGGCGTAGGCCGGTTGTGTAATGCCCATACGCCGCGCTACCTCTTCCTGCGTCAGCCCCAAATGCTCACGCCATGCGCGGATAAGAGACATTCCGCCAAGGGTGGACATTTTGACCACTTCATGAGGCAACGTTACCTCTACATCCGGGCGGGCATCTGTGCGTTTCATGAGTTTCAGGTAGTCAGCATAAGGAATAACTGCAAAGGCGGGCTATAGGAAAAATCTCTACACCTATACGCTAATCACCACTTCGCACTTCTGTATCCGTGCTTCTCAGCGTTGCCAAGCAGGTATAGAAAAGCGAACGCCGGAATCCGCAGAATTTTTTTGCTGCCTTTCGACGATTGAATGCCGTAATCGTTCTCACGCTTGGTAATGAGCATTGCGCTCGAAGCGCTGTCAGCCCACTCATAAATTGCGTCTTTTTCGCCGATGTCCGCATTCTCCCTGTATTTCACCTCGACCAATATTTTACCGCCTGGAAAGGCAACCACAACATCAATTTCTTTTCCACGCCTGCTGTCACGATAGTACCCCACACTAGTGGTATTTGGGTAGTAAAAAGCCGCAATGTGTTTATACACAGCGGTTTCAACGGCAATACCCATTTGTTCAGGGTTGATCAAAAGGTTGTCATCCATTAGTACGGCGTTCCGAATAGCGGCGTCCGCGATGTATATTTTGGCTTTGGCCTTTAACACTTGTTTGCCGCTCATATCCACAGGGAAACTGCGGTAAATCAAATTGGCGCTTTCCATGTACTCAATATAGTCGTCAACCGTGGCACGGCTCACGCCGCCAAGCTCCTTGGCAACAACATCCACCGCGATGATATTGGAGGAACAATAGCATAAATAGAGAAAAATTCGTTCCAATTCAGTTGTGTTACGTACATTGTACAATGCTGGAATATCGCGTTTCAATACCTTATCTACAACATCTTCACGCATGGTAGCTTGCGCCAGGTAATCATCCTTGGCCAATGCCAACTCTGGAAAGCCGCCTACCGTGAGGTAGCGGTTGAAGTGCTTTTGCAACACTGACAATTGCGTCATTAACAAAGTTAAATCCCTGTGAGCGTATCCAAGCAATCCAGTTGGCTTTACATCTTCAGGTATTTGGGGTCTCACGACGTCCAGTATTTCACAATACTCGTAAAACGACATCGTCGGCACTTGAATAACCGTCCAACGTCCCGCGCCGCTTTCCGCCGCTTTTTTCTTTAGAACAGGACTCGCGGATCCCGTTGCCGCCATACGTGACAACGGTCGCGTGTCATATATCATTTTCACCCACTGATCCCAGTCTGCGGCGTATTGCACTTCATCCAAAAAGTAGTAACAATCTTCATCGCCATATATATTTGCATGGTAGCAATCCAAAATGTCGTTCAGCCTGCATAACTTCAGCAAGGGATGATCTAATGAAATGAAAACAATCCGCTGCGGCCCGACTCCGGATTTGAGCAAACTGTCGATAACCTGGTATTGAATCGTTGTTTTTCCGACTCTGCGGGTCCCGGTCAGAATCACGGTGCGCCGTATACTCTCATGGGTCATCAGTTTCATTGTTTCATGAAAGGCGAAGCGTTTATATGTTTTGGCAAACTCGGTTCGCACCGCACCAGATGTCCACCAAGGATTAAACGCCTTCAAAACTTTCAAAATATTTTCTTGCGAAAGCATATCCATAAAAGACCTCCCTGCGATAATGCAAAGTATATCGTGCATTATCTCTCATAAAAATGCAACCCATACTTGGCATTATAGAGATAACTGACGCTACCACCCCCGGCTTGTCACCTAACACCCTTACCAAGACCCGCTCAGACTCCGGCATTGCCGAATGCCGTCTTTCCACCTTGGGACGTATCACCAATGCTCTAGAGGTGCCGGTCAAGGAACTCTTTGACGGGGAGTATGAGCCGGGGAGGAGAGACCGTGAAAAACAAGATGTCAGATCTGCGCAATCACCTGTTTGTTCAAATGGAACGCCTGAATGATGAAGGACTCGCGGGCAAAAGACTCCTCAACGAAATAAAACGTGCGCAGGCATTGACCCACTTAGCTCGTGAAATTATCGCAAGTAGTGGCCTAGTGCTCAAGGGCAGGATAGCCGTAGATAACAGCATTTCCGGTGGTTTCGTACTCCCTTCCACGCTGGATGCGTAGGCGAATGACGTAATGACGATCAAGGTGGCGGGGAACTCCATGTTTCTGCGTGGGGTGTTCGCGGTATCGAATCCCACGTTCAACTTTTATCCAGTTGTCCATGTGACACCTCTCAATTTCAGAGTGCCTCAAAAGCAGAAAAGGCTCCCGAAGGAGCCTGCATTGTGCCAGTTCTGAGCCGCTATGTAAGGGCGATAAAAAGAAGGAACCGGTACTTGAATGCACATTGTGGGGACTGGTGACGGCAGAAAAATGATGATAAACTACAATGTATTTGAG
>WRKB01000230.1 GCA_009778295.1 Betaproteobacteria bacterium
GTTCCAACATGCGGCCGTAGTTGCTCATGGCCCGCACATGCCCCGCTTGCGCAGCGTGTTGGAAATATACGGCGGCCTGTGCCGGATCCGGCGTTACGCCCTGGCCCAGATCGAAAAGAACTCCAAGGTTGTAGATGGCGCGAACATCGCCTGCTTCGCCCAATGTACGCCAGATGCGCATCGCGCTCGTGTAATCCCCATTTTTATACGCGGTGGCGGCATCCTCAAAACTTGCGGCCTGTGCGGACAAAACGGGCACAAATACGAGCGCGAGGGCGCAGAGACCGCTGATGACAAAAGTAACGAGTTGCGCGGCGCGCATACCACAACTACCTTGGGTTAGAGCAATTTCACTTTGAAATTGCACTGGCGTCTGCTGTGCAGCTGCCCGTGAGCGAAGCAAAAACCGCGTTTTTTGCTTCGCGATCTTCACGCCTGACCGACAGGTGAGGCGTGACATCACACTAGGGCGCGGCGATTTCTTCGTCCGTCAGATAGCAGGCCGGATCTTCAGCCCACACGTTGCTGTGCCAAGCCTCCGCCCTGGCCCGGAAATTTCCGGCGCAGACGGATAGGAAGCGGCAACGGGCGCAGCGTCCGCCAACATGGGCCTTTTTGTCCTTCAATTTATGCAACAGCTCAATATCCGGGTCGTCCCAAATCTGCGAAAATGGCCGTTCCAGCACATTGCCGAAGCTATGGTTGCGCCAAAACTGGTCGGCATGCACCTGCCCGTCCCAGGAGATGCAGCCAATGCCCCGGCCGGAGCTGTTGCCCTCGTTGTACTGCAGCAGCTCGAACACTTCTTCGGCCCGCTTCGGGTCTTCCCGTTTCAGGCGCATCCACACGTAAGGGCCGTCGGCGTGGTTATCCACAGTCAGCACTTCTTTGGGCTTGCCCGCGTCAAAAAGCGCGCGGGTGCGATCCATGATCAGATCCAAGATCGCGCGGGTCTCGGCATGATTCAGGTCTTCCTTGATCAGTTCCGACCCGCGGCCGGAATATACCAAATGATAAAAACAAATGCGCGGCACTTCAAGGTCGCGCACCAGATCAAACAAAACCGGCACTTCACCTGCATTGCGTCTGTTGATGGTAAAGCGCAGCCCGACCTTCAATCCCTCGGCCTGGCAGTTGGCTATGCCTTCCAACGCTTTTTTGAAAGAGCCGGACACCGCGCGGAACTTGTCATGCACGGCTTCACCGCCGTCCAGCGAAATGCCCACGTAGGAAAGGCCCACTTTTTTAAGCTCATGCGCCTTCTCTTTGGAGATCAACGTACCGTTGGTGGAGATGACCGCTCGCATGCCCCTGTCGGTAGCATGTCTGGCAAGCTCCGCCAGATCCTCGCGTACCAGCGGCTCACCGCCGGAAAAGAGCATCACCGGCGCGCCATACTCGGCCAGATCGTCAATAATTTTCCTTCCCTGTTCGGTGGAGATGGCGTCCTTGCCCCGTTCCTCCACCGCCTTGGCATAACAGTGTACGCAACGCAGGTTGCAGCGTCTGGTCATGTTCCAGACGATCACGGGTTTCTTGTCCGCGGAAAATTGCAGCAAGTGCGAGGGCAGCTTGCCCGAATGACGCCCGTAACGCAGTGCGTCCGAAGGTTCGACCTGGCCGCAATACAGTTTTGAAATGCCTATCATAGAGTTTCCTCACAAACATAGTGGATATGCTGCCCGCACCGTTATCCGCCTTCCCGGGTCCGGTCAACAGGAGCTTTCTCGGATTATTTTTGTTAGCGCAGCAGGGCGCGCAGTTCTTCAAAGGCCTTTTCAATACCCGCCGGGTTCGTCCCTCCCGTTTGTGCGAGATCCGGCCGTCCGCCGCCGCCCGTAGCTCCAACGCACGGGGAGAGCCGACGGATCAGATCGGGTGAGGTAAACCTGGAGTGCAGGTCTTTGGACACATACAGAATAAGCGAAGCCTTGCCGTCCTCGGCGGAGGCCAGACAGGCCACGCCGGAAGGCAGGCGGGAACGCACGTCGTCCATCAATTCCCGTAGCTCCTTGACCGGCAGGTTTTCAACGCGGACGGCGAGTAACGGGACAGAGCCGATTGAGGTCAGGCCGGCCATGATGTCACCCGCCGAAGCCCGACCAGCGTGCTGCTCCCTGCGCAGCTCACGCGCTTCTTTCCGTAGGGCCGACACCTTGGACACGAGTTCGCCGGGCCGGGACTTGAGCTGCCCGGCAAGTTCCGCAAGTTCTTGCCGCTGGCTCTGGAAAAGGCTGAAGGCGTTCCATCCGGTGGCGGCTTCGATGCGCCGCGTGCCCGCGGCAATGCCGGATTCGGAAAGGATGGCGAAAAAACCCGCTTCTCCGGTGGCGTTCAGGTGGGTGCCGCCACACAGCTCCATGGATTCGCCGTTGCCTATGCGCACGACGCGCACTTCTTCGCCGTATTTTTCGCCGAACAGCGCGACGGCGCCGGCAGCCGCTGCCTCTGTGCGCGCCATCTTCGCGGTTTCAATGGGGAAATCCGCGAGGATGGCGCGGTTGACTTCCTGCTCTACGGCGGCCAGTTCTTCAGGCGTCATGGCCTTGATATGCGAAAAGTCGAAGCGCAGACGATCCGGGGCCACCAGCGAGCCCGCCTGCCGCGCGTGTTCGCCCAGTACGCGGCGCAACGCGGCATGCAGCAGGTGGGTGCAACTGTGGTTGCGGGCCGAGGCCAGGCGGCTTTCCTGGTCCACCTCCAGGCGGAGTTCTTGATCCGGCAGCATTTCGCCGCTGATCACCAGGATATGGTGGACAACAAGTTCCGGCGCGGGCCGCAGGGTATCCGTCACCCGAGCCTGCCCGGTCAGTGAACATGCTGTCCCGGTATCGCCCGTCTGGCCGCCGGAAGCGCCGTAGAACGGGGTGACATTGGCGACCATAAAACCCTCGGCGCCTTCTTCCAGCGTATCCGTGGGCGTGCCCCGCGCATCCAGCAAGGCCAGCACGCGGGCGTCTTCTTTCAGGCTGCCGTATCCAGTGAAGACGCAGCGCATGTCCGCATCCAGCAAAGGCTTGAAGATGCGCGCCGGGTCTTTGCCTTCTGCCCCGAGCAGCCCGCCCTTTTGGGCCATGCGGGAACGTTCCTTCTGTTCCCGCATACGGGCGACAAAACCCGGTTCATCCACGAGAAAACCGCGCTTTTCCGCGATATCGTTCACGATATCCAAAGGAAAGCCATAGGTATCGTAGAGGGTGAAACACACCTCGCCCGGCACCATCGCGCTTTTTCCCTCCGCAAGCTTTGCCAGCTCGTCCTCCAGCAGGGACAGTCCCTTGTCAAGCGTGAGGCTGAAGCGCTCTTCCTCGGTTCGCACAACCTGCCCCATGAACACGGCGTTGGCTGTCCCTTCCGGAAAATCTTCGCCCATGACGTCCATGACCTTCATGGCCACCTTGTGCAGAAAAGGATTCCGCATCCCGATCAGTCGTCCGAAGCGGCAGGCGCGGCGGATGAGACGGCGCAGCACGTACCCGCGTCCCTCGTTGGAAGGCAGAACGCCATCGGTGATGAGAAAGGCCGCTGCCCGGCTGTGATCGGCAATAACCCGCAGGGCGACATCCGCGTCTTCATTGCCCGTCTTGTAGAACTGGCCCGTCAGACGTGCGGCGAACTGGATGAACTCCTGGAACAGGTCGCTGTCGTAGTTGGACTGTTTGCCCTGGCATACGGCAGCGATGCGCTCAAGCCCCATGCCGGTGTCTATGGAAGGCCGGGGCAGGTTGACCCGTTCGGTCGGCGTGATTTGATCGTACTGCATGAACACCAGGTTCCATATCTCCAGGTAGCGATCACAATCGCATTGGCCAATTCCGCAATTCGGGCCGCAGGCCATTTCCTGTCCCTGATCGTAATAGATTTCCGAGCAGGGGCCGCACGGGCCGGTATCGCCCATGGCCCAGAAATTGTCTTTTTCATCCATGCGGAAAATGCGCTCCGCAGTCAGTCCGGCCACGCTCTGCCACAATCCGAAGGCCTCGTCGTCCTCCCGGAACACTGTAGCGTACAGTCTGTCTCGGGACAGTTTCAACTCCGTGGTCACAAAATCCCAGGCAAGACGGATGGCCTCTTCCTTGAAGTACTCACCGAAGGAGAAATTGCCCAGCATTTCGAAGAAGGTATGATGACGCGCGGTACGGCCGACATTTTCCAGATCATTGTGTTTGCCGCTCACCCGCAGGCATTTTTGGGAGGTGACGGCACGCTTGTATCCACGTTTTTCCTGTCCGAGGAAGACTTTTTTGAACTGCACCATGCCCGCGTTGGTGAACAGCAGGCTCGGGTCGTCCCTGGGGATCAGGGCGGAAGAAGCCACGATTTCATGGCCGTGAGCGCGGAAATATTCCAGAAAACGCCGGCGGATATCTCTGGCGGTGAGCATCGGCTGCTGTTGTCCTGTCGTAAAGGTGGAAAAGCTGTTATTCTTCCTCAAAGCCGCCTTCATCCGTATCTTCGGGAGCCGGCACAAACACATGCGGACTCATGCCCAGGTGTTCGACGACTTTTTGTTCTATGCTGTCCCGTAAATCCGGATTTTCGTCAAGCAGGGCGCGGACTTTTTCTTTGCCTTGGCCGAGTTTTTCCGGGCCGAAGGCAAACCAGGACCCGCTCTGGTCAACGATTTTAGCTTCCACGGCCAGATCAAGCAGTTCTCCGGAGCGGGAGATGCCCTGACCGTAGAGGATATCGAACACAGCTTCCCGGAAGGGGGGCGCGACTTTGTTTTTGACCACTTTGACCCGCGTTCGCGAACCAAAAGCTTCTTCTTTGTCCTTGAGTGTTTGAATTTTGCGGATATCCAGACGCACGGAGGAATAAAACTTCAGCGCATTCCCGCCAGTGGTGGTTTCCGGGCTACCGTAGCCGGTCACGCCGATTTTCATGCGGATCTGGTTGATGAAAATAACGGCGGTGCGGGATTTGTGGATGGTGCCCGTAAGCTTGCGCAATGCGTGCGACATCAGCCGCGCATGGCCGCCGACCTGGGTTTCTCCCATGCTGCCTTCCAATTCCACCTGGGGAATGAGCGCGGCTACGGAGTCGACAATTACCAGGTCCACCGCACCGGAGCGCACCAGCATATCGGCGATGTCCAATGCCTGTTCGCCGTAATCGGGCTGGGAAATGAGCAACTCGTCGGTCTTGACGCCGAGCCTGCGCGCGTAGCTCACATCCAGAGCGTGCTCCGCGTCTATAAAGGCGCAGGTGCCGCCTTTTTTCTGGCATTCGGCGATGATGTGCAAAGTCAGCGTAGTTTTGCCCGAAGCTTCCGGTCCGAAAATTTCCGTTACCCGTCCTCGTGGAATGCCGCCGACGCCCAAGGCCAAATCCAGACCGATGGAACCGGTGGGGATAATGGGCACATTCACATGCGCGTCGTCGGAAAGTTTCATTACCGCGCCCTGGCCGTATTTGCGCTCAATGGTTGCGAGCGCGGTCAGCAGGGCTTCACGTCGGGCGTCTTCAGGAGTCATCGAAGGTTTTTTGGCCATGGAATTTTCTCCAGTGCAAAATTTTGCGCAAGCATTCATTCTAGCAGAAGCCGTTTACAGCGGCAAGCACGGGAAAGGGGGAAAGCGCGCGCCGCGCAGGCGTAAGCGCAATTCATTTGCGCTGACAACGCCGGAGCGGGCGTCTCAAAGATAATCTGCTCTCATTACAAAAGAGCGTCGCGCTCCCAGCTATAGCACGCATCTTCCGTCACCACCACATGGTCAATCAATCTCATGTCCAGGGAGGGGGCAAGACGGGCGAGTTCCCGGGTCAGGTGCAGGTCTGCCGCGCTGGGATGCGCACTGCCGCCGGGATGGTTATGCACCAGGATGATATTGCTTGCTTTATGCAGCAGGGCCGCCTCCAGTACGTCGCGGGGGAGGAGGGGCACATGCCCCACCGTGCCCCGGCGCAGACGTTCCCAGGCGATGAGGCGATTGCCGTGATCGGTCAACGCAATCCACAATTCCTCGTGCGGGCAGCCCGCAAGCCTGGCGCGGGCCATGCGGGCCACCGCGTCCGGCGTGCAGAGAATTTCCCTGCGCCGCGCGGGCGCTTCTTCATACCTGGCCATCAGTTCGCGCAACAAGCGCCAGAACAGGCCAAGGGACGGGCCGAAACCCTCCAGGGACAGCAACTCGTCCGGGCGGGCATCCAGTACGCCGCGCAGAGTGCCGAAGCGCT
>WRKB01000231.1 GCA_009778295.1 Betaproteobacteria bacterium
AGCGAGGTTTTTTTTGATGCCGAGCATTTTTTTGACGGGTTTAAAAGTGACAACAGCTATGCGGTGGCCTGTCTGGAGGCTGCCGTTGATTACGGTGCGCAGGTTCTTGTGCTGTGCGATACCAACGGTGGAAGCCTGCCCTGGGAAATCAGCCAAATCGTCGCAGCGGTGAAAAAGAGACTGCCGAAGGTGATCGTCGGCATCCATGCGCATAATGATTGTGAAATGGCGGTGGCGAATACTCTTGCGGCAGTACAGGCTGGAGCGCGGCATGTGCAGGGGACAGTGAACGGCTATGGCGAACGGTGCGGTAACGCCAATTTATGTTCGATTATCCCCTTGTTTGAACACAAATGCGGTGAGCAGTTCCGTTGTCTGCCTGCCGGAAAGCTTGCCGAACTCACCGCCACGGCGTCTTATGTGGCGGAAGTGGTCAATATGTCCTTGTTCAGCCGCCAACCTTTTGTGGGCCGTGCGGCCTTCGCGCATAAGGGCGGCATGCATGTGAGCGCGGTGAACCGTTCTTCCTCGTTATACGAACACATTGCGCCCGAAATAGTGGGCAACAGCCAGCGTATCCTCACCACGGGACTTTCTGGACGCAGCAATATTGTTGCTCTGGCGCGGCGTTTTGGTTTTTACCTTGATAAAGACGAGCCTGTGGTCAAAGGTTTGTTTGCCGAACTTAAAAAGAAAGCCGCTTTAGGGTATGACTATGCTTCCGCTGAAGCCAGCGTGGAGCTTTTGATCATGCGTAAGCTGGGTCGCCGCGGCGTGCGGGAATTTTTCCGTCTGCTTCAATATCATGTGATGGAATTGCGAAAAGAACATGATGAGGCGCCGACTTCCGAGGCCACGATTATGGTGGAGGTGGAAGGTGTACCCGAACATACCGCTGCGACAGGTGACGGACCGGTCAATGCCTTGGACAACGCTTTGCGCAAGGCGCTTACTCCGTTTTATCCCCGATTGCGAGAAATGCGCCTTTTGGATTTCAAAGTGCGTGTGCTTTCCGCAGAAGACGGCAACGGCGGTACGGCTTCCGTTGTGCGGGTACTGATAGAGTCGGGCGATATGGAACAGCATTGGGTAACGGTTGGAGTTTCGCACGATATCATTGAAGCAAGTTGGCAGGCACTTGCGGATTCCGTCACGTATAAATTGTATCGTGATGAATACATAACACGTTCAAGTTTGTTGGAATGATATATGTTTTATTTAGGGGAGAGTGCTTGACATAGGCGGAGGCAAGGACTAGGGTAATTGCCGAATTGGTGTCTCATTGTTCTACTGCCGAAATTTTAGCCACTCTTATAAGGAGGCAGGGATGAGTCTTAACAGACGCGATTTTGTGAAACTTTGTACCGGGACGGTAGCGGGTTTCGGTGTGTCACAGATGTTCCATCCGGCTATTCGAGATGCGCTGGCTGACACGACAAACGGCGGACGTCCCCCGGTGCTCTGGCTTTCAGGCCAGAGCTGCACTGGCTGTTCCGTGTCCCTGCTGGACACAGCACATCCTACTATTGCCGACGTGTTGCTCAAGGTCATTAGCCTGAATTATCACAGCACTGTTATGGCCGGTGAAGGCGAGGTCGCTGTGGCGAGCATTTTCGACACCGTCAAAGCCAACAAGGGCAAGTTCTTTTTAGTCATGGAAGGCGCTGTGCCTACTGAAGCCGCAGGGAAATACTGCATTGTCGCCGAGTACAAGCACAAGGAGTATACAGTAGCAGAGCTGTTGAAGATGGTGGCGCCCGAAGCGGCAGCCGTCCTCGCTGTCGGTACTTGTGCTGCGTTTGGTGGTATTCCTGCTGCCAAGGGGTCTACCACGGGGGCCAAATCTGTTTCGGCTTTCTTGAAAGAAAACAAGATTGCAACGCCTGTAGTAAACTTGAGCGGTTGTCCGCCGCATCCCGACTGGATTGTTGGAACCATTGTGCTGGCTCTGAAGCTGACCCAAGAGAAGGGTCTTGCTGCCGGCCTCGGCGAGGTGGTGAAGATCCTTGATGCCGATGGACGCCCCAACCCCTTCTATGGTGACAATGTGCATGAAAATTGTCCTCACCTGCAATCCTATGACGGCGGAAAATTTTGTCCCTCCTTCACGCATAAGGATGGCTGCCGCTATGAGCTGGGTTGTAAAGGGCCTGGCGCCAATTGCGATTCGCCCAAGCGCAAATGGAATGGTGGCGTTAACTGGTGCGTGGAAAACGCCACTTGCATCGGTTGTACGGAAAGAGACTTTCCTGACGGCAAGTCCCCCTTCTATTCGAATTAACGCAGCAGCCACAAGGAGATACACATGGCTACATCTACCCCCGCGGCTGCCGGCAAGGCGACGATCGCTATTGATCCGGTAACGCGTATCGAAGGCCACCTTAAAGCAGAGGTTGTTGTTGAAAATGGTAAAGTTGTGGACGCTCATATCACCGGCGGCATGTACCGAGGTTTCGAAGCTATCCTGCAAGGGCGTGATCCTCGCGATGCTTCGCAACTCGTGCAGCGTCTGTGCGGTGTTTGTCCCACTTCGCACAGTTCTTGCTCTGCTTTAGCGCAGGATGCGGCGTTTAAGGTGAAGGTCACCGAGAACGGGCGCATTACCAGAAATCTTATTTTAGGCGCCAATTATTTGCAGTCGCACATTCTGCACTTCTATCATCTGGCGGCCTTGGATTATGTAAAAGGCCCGGAAACCGCTCCTTTTATCCCTCGTTTCAAAGCGCCTGACCTGCGTCTGTCTGATGACATCAATAAAGTCGGAGTGGATCAGTATCTTGAAGCGCTTGAGGTCCGCCGCATCGCCCATGAAATGGTAGCCCTGTTCGGGGGGCGTATGCCTCATGTACATGGCATCGTGGCTGGTGGAACCACAGAAATCCCCACCAAAGAAAAATTGACTGAATATGGTGCCCGTTTTCTGAAGGTGAAAGAATTTATTGAAAAGAAATACCTGCCATGTGTGTATACGGTGGGTTCCGTTTACAAAGACTTGTTTAAACAGGGGCAGGGGCATAAAAGCTGCATCAGTTTCGGCGTATTTCCGCTTGATGCTTCCGGGAAAAAGACATTGCTAAAAGCCGGTGTGTACCTCAACGGCAAAGATGGAAATTTTGATCCCAAACAGATCAAGGAATATGTGAAGTATTCCTGGTTTGACGACAAAACGACCGGATTGCCGTACGACAGGGGGCAGACCATTCCCGATGTGAACAAGAAGGGCGCCTACAGTTTTGCCAAATCGCCGCGTTATAATGATAAACCCGTGGAAGCCGGCCCGTTGGCCCGTATGTGGATTACTAACCCGGAATTGTCCGCGACCGGGCAACAACTGCTCAAGGAAAAATTCGGCCTGAACGCAAAAAAATTCCGTGATATCGGCGTGGATCTTGCCTTTTCCATTATGGGCCGCCACGTTGCGCGCGCCGAGGAAACTTTGTTGGTCGCCAATGCTATTGTCGGCTGGATCAAAGAGATTAAGCCGGGCGGAGAAACTTGGACGAAGTTTGAGCTGCCTGCCAGCGGCGAAGGTCTGGGGCTTACTGAAGCTCCGCGGGGTGCTCTGCTGCACTTCTTGCGGGTAGCGGACAAGAAGATAGGCAATTATAATATTGTGCCTGCCACTGTTTGGAACGTCAATCCTCGCGACGACATGGGAGTGCGCGGGCCGATGGAGGAAGCCCTCATCGGCGTGGAGGTGAAAGACATTGATAATCCTGTCAATGTGGCACGTCTCATACGCGCTTTCGACCCGTGACTGGGTTGCGCCGTGCACGTGTTGCACGCCGAATCCGGTAAGGTTACTGTGGTGAACATCTGAACATCTCAATCCAATCGCCCCTGTGTTGCAAAGGCACAGGGGCGATTTTTAATTTTCATCGTAAGCAGGGTGTGCGCCGCATGGTCACGCCCTGTTTTTAGTGTACATTGTATGTGAACCAAGGCGCCTTTGGATGGAAGCCGCTGTTGAACATACACATTGGTTTCAAATAGCTGTCCTGCTTGTGGTGCATGCGCTTTCCTGGTTTGTTGTGGTACACGCGTTGCTCCATAAGCATGATCCACGCGCAGCTCTCGGTTGGATTGCAGCGGTTCTTTTTCTGCCTCTTATCGGGGCTCTTCTCTATTTTTCCATAGGCATCAACCGGGCAAACAGCCGGGCTGCAAAACTTATGGCGTACGCTGCTGAGGTGGCTGGAAAACATCGCCGCCGGTTAGGCGATAGCGACGCTCAATCGGCTACTTTCCCCCAACTTTCCCTGCATAGCGAAGATCTGCCGACTCGTTTTTTTCTGGCCAGTGTAGGAGAAAAAGTCACAGGCAGGAAACTTGCCGGCGGTAACGCATTGACGCCTCTTTTTAATGGCGAGGAGGCGTATCCTGCCATGCTGGATGCTATTCGTAACGCCAGTGCGGAAGTTTTCCTTTCCAGTTACATTTTCAATGATGGCGTGGCCGGTAAAGCCTTTGTCGCGGAGTTAGCGAAGGCTGCCCAACGTGGCATAGACGTGCGGGTGTTAGTGGATGGCATCGGCAGTTTATATTCCTTGCGTGCTCCTTGGCGCAACTTACGCAGAAAAGGCATACGGGTGGCGCGCTTTTTGCCGCCTAGAATTACCCCCTGGCATCTTTCCATCAATTTACGCAATCACCGCAAAATTCTTGTATGCGATGCCAATGTGGGTTTTACGGGGGGAATGAATATTTCCGATAATCATCTCGTTGAATTGCCCGCTTCTCATCGGGTACGGGACGTACATTTTGCGTGCAAGGGACCGCTTGTGGAGCAATTGCGCGATGCTTTTCTGCTAGATTGGGGTTTTGTAACGGGTCACTATGAGCAACACAGGACAAACTGCCAGGGTGAGATGGGGAACTGTCTGTGCCGTATCATTCTTGAAGGACCGGGGACATCCACCGATCAGTTGCATGACATTCTTTGTGCTGTCATCACCGGGGCGAAACGGCGTGTCAGCTTGATGACGCCGTACTTTCTTCCAACACATGAGCTTATTGGAAGTCTCAGAGCGACCGCTTTGCGGGGAGTACGGGTAGATGTGCTTCTCCCCGCCACAAACAACCTGCCTTATATGCATTGGGCGACACGGCATCTTCTCCCGCAGCTTATACAGGCAGGCGTGCATGTGCGCTATCAGCCGGGGCCGTTTGCACATACAAAACTTCTCCTTATCGATGATGGTTACGCCCAGATCGGTTCCGCTAACATAGATTCGCGTAGCTTGCGCCTGAATTTTGAATTGAATGTGGAGGTGTTTAATACCGCCTTTGTCAGACAGATGAGGACGTTTTTTGATGAGGGCTTTCAGGCCGGAAAAATAGTCAGTTGCGAGGAACTGCGTAAGGCTTCGTTACCGGTGCGTCTGCGCGATGCGCTCTTTTGGCTTTTTTCCCCGTATCTGTAAGAGGAGAAGATGGGTTTATCAGATTTTTGGGGTGAACGTCCGCAGGCGCAAGGCGTTGCTGATTACGGATAGGGAACTGAAGGCCATGGCTAGGGCAGCAAGCATGGGGTTGAGTAGCGGCCCGCCAAAGAGGGCGTGCAATGCGCCTGCGGCTACGGGAATGCCGAGTGCATTATAACAAAAGGCCCAGAAAAGATTCTGTTTGATGACCCGGAGGGTAGCGCGGCTGAGCAGCAGCGTTGCGGGCACGGCAAGCATGTCTGCGCGCATGAGTACGATGTCCGCAGATTCCACAGCCACATCCGTGCCGTTGCTCACGGCCATGCCCGCATCGGCAAGGGCCAGAGCAGGGGCGTCATTAATGCCGTCGCCTACCATAAGCACGCGTTTGCCGAGGCGTTGGAGTTTTGCAATTTCCTCCGTCTTGCCGGACGGGAGTACTTCAGCGATCACCTTGTCAATACCTGCTTCCTTGGCGATATTTTTTGCGGCACTTTCCCTGTCGCCGGTCAGCATAATAGTCTCCATGCCCAATGCGTGCAAGCTGGCAACGGCCGCATGTGCGCGTTGTCTGATGCTGTCCGCGACGGCAAAGCAGCCAAGCAAAAATTTCCCCCGTGCGGCGAAAAGGAGGGTGTGCCCCGGTTCTACCTGAGCGACGAGGCGAGTAAGCACCGATGCCTCAATTCCGCAAGCTGACATCATTTGCGCATTCCCGAGCGCACAAACCTCGCCGTCTATTATGCCGCGAACACCTTGACCG